>DATKIS010000850.1:0-2203 GCA_035543975.1 Pyrinomonadaceae bacterium | reverse complement strand
TCGTCGAAGTCGGCTGGCCCAGCGCGCGGCGACTCACCTACCGCATGGAGGACGTTTTCCGTTGAGCCGGGTGCGCAATGCCGAGGATTTTCTGCAAGAGTATCGCCGGATACGCTTCCAGTACGACGACCTTTATCTGCCGCGCATTGAGGCTATACGCGCCTCCTACTCGGACAATCCCGCGGGAAGTACTCCACCGTCGGTTGATAATGCCCTCGAAGCCCACCTGCGAGAGTACGTCGTCAACGCGTTTCTCCGTTCGTTAAACTGGAGGATGGACGTCAGCGTCGAGGACGGGCTGCCGAACCTCATCCCGGAAGTCCCGATCGCTTCTTCCTCAGATGAAACAACAAAGTTTCTAGATTACTTGGGAACCGAGAGGGGAGGCTCGGATCCGCTGCTCATCGTCGAGTCCAAGCGGCCCCGTAGCCCTCTGCCCAAAAGGAAAGCCGCGTCAGGAAAGTCTAGCGCAACAGCGATGGCTGATGAATCGCTGGGGTCGATCATCTCTGCTGGTCTAGGGGGTACCGAGCTCACCGGCGACTGGAACGAGTGGCTCGATACCCTGAGGGACTATGTGCAATCAGCCTACGACCAGCGTGGCAAAGTACCCCACCGAGTCGTGCTAACCAGCGGACGCTGGCTCATCATTTTTACCGACCCAGCCAACAGCTTTCTTTCGGGCGGTACCCGCGACCCTGAAAAGATTCTCGTATTTACCGCCGAAGGAGATGACGAAGGTAATCGTGACTTAATCGAGCAAAATTACGGCGAAATATTCAACTGGCTAGAGAACCAGCGGGTTCTCGACGAGATTCCGCCCCTCACAGTGGCCGAAGTGACTTTCTACATCAACCCCGACGATATTCATCGTATCTTGCACGGCCTTCAAGTTCTCTACATAGAGCAGCCGGACTTTCATGAAGGCCCCTCGGTGGCACTTTCGGTTTCGCCGATAATAAGGGTAATGCCCATCATATTTCTTCATTCCCGTTTCGGGGCTTGGCTCCGTGTCTACAGCGACCGGAAAATCGCCATACCTCATGACGATGCGGAGCTCGCCAACCACCTCAAGGAGGTGGATGAGATCGCCGCGGCGCTTCTCGAAGATATTAATAGGAGAGTCGGAACCAACTTCACGCCAGAGACAATTGAGAGTCATTTCAAGAATCCGGATGACTTCGACGTTCTGAGGGGCGTGGTTGAAAAAGCGAAAGACTATCCCCATTATGATGAGCGTGTAGTAGTTACAGGGCAATATACCCGTATTTTCGTCTTGAACCGACCGTTCCCGATTGTCCGGACCACGATTGGGGAAATAGCAACCGGGAGAACCGGGCGGTTCTTGTTTCTATTCAGCGGCGAAGCACTGAGCCCCGAGCGTTTTTCATGTCCGGTGAAACCCATCATTGTGCTCACCGGGACGTGGATGCTGCCAAATCAAGCCAAATTACGCCCGCCAATCGGGATAGGTGCGGCGCAAGAAGCGGCGACAACTACGACGCTTTCTGTGAGCTCTGGCGCTTTGAGAAGCGCCTATGTTGCCGAACATGTATTTTTGAAAACGGTTGCACAGAGGCTCCAGCGTTTACGCTGCCGTGTCAGAGAAAGGATGGAAGAGAGAATGGCGTAGGTGTTGCCGAATAGGCGATGTCAGGCTCGACTGCCTGAAGCCACTCGCCGATACCGCTTGAATTTGCCGCTTGTTCAGAGAGTAGAGAATTGGAAAGTAGATCTGTGACGACGAAGCCACCCGCGTCGTTCGGTTTTGACAGCCACCCAAGTCTGCGGCTGGCAACCCCGGTCACCTGAAATTCGATGCCGTAATGTTCGCTCAGCTCCTTCGATTTGGCCTGGAGGAGGCGCGCCAAAGCTCGTCCCACATTACCAAAACCCAGAAAGCAAACGTTGTATTGTTTCATTCGTCTTTCCGATCCGCGCGTCGTAATATTGTGGCTTGGAAAAAACTTCGACAGGATTCACGAGATTAACCGGATGGCGATTCAAGCCCGCACAATAACTGAGGGGTCGAGTTGTTCCCCGCAGCACAAGTCCAGGTTTTTTCCAACCATCCTGTAAATCCGGTTAATCCTGTCTGACCCACTTCGATGAAACAATACCACGATCTCCTGAAATCAATTCTGGCAAACGGCAAGGAACATCGCGACCGCACAGGTGTCGGGACTATCTCTCATTTCGGCTA
>DATKIS010000849.1:0-2799 GCA_035543975.1 Pyrinomonadaceae bacterium | reverse complement strand
CTCGCCTGGCTGTAGTTGCTCAAATCGCTTCCTGGGCCACGTTTCGTGGCTGACCTCAAGTCCCAGGTCCTGGGCAAAGCTCATCAGCAGCGAGAGTTCATCATCCTCCAAAACCTGCCCATTCGATCTCGGTGGGGTGGGATCTACCAAAGCCAGCAGCGAAACCACCTCTCCCTTTCGCTCCAGGGCTCGCGCCATTTCAAAAGCAATCAGACCGCCCATGGACCATCCGCCCAATAAGTAAGGACCCTGCGACTGCACGGTAAGAATCGCCTCCAGATACGAGCGCGCCATCTGTTGAATACTTCTCGGAGACTCGTTTAGGTCTTCCGGCGCGGGGGACTGTATGCCATAGAAAGTCTGATCAGCGCCCAGTGCGCGCGCCAACTCGGCATAACAAAGCACGTTTCCGCCAACCGGATGCACACAGAAGAAAGGTCGTCCGGTTCCATCTTGCAACTTAACCAGCGGACCTGTATGGACGGAACTCTGGTCGCGCAGATGGCCCGCTAGTTGTTCCACTGTTTGCGCTTTGAACAACAGGGCCAGTGGTAAGTCCTTCCCGGTTTCCCTCCTGATGCGCGACATTAAACGAGCCGCCAACAGCGAGTGCCCGCCGAGTTCAAAGAAATTGTCATGGACGCCGACCTGCTCGAGCCCAAGGATGTCCTCCCACATCCGGACAAGCTGAAGTTCTGCAAACGTGCGCGGTGCTACGAAGGTCCTGGGGCTACCGGCAACATCAAGACTGCCTAGAAGGAGCCGTCTATCGACCTTGCCATTCGGTGTCAGCGGCAGCTCCTCTAACAGCACCAGCGCGGGCACCATGTAGCTCGGCAATCGCTCCGCCAGGTACTCTCGCAAACCTGCCACGCTCACTGCCGTCTGCTCATCAGCATTAACCGCCAGCACCACATAGCCCACCAGCCGCTTCTCGCCACCTGCTTCCTCCCGCGCCACCACCACCGCCGCGTTCACTCCCTCATGCCGCAGCAGCACCGCCTCGATCTCGCCCAACTCGATCCGGTACCCGCGCACCTTCACCTGCTCGTCCACTCGCCCAAGGAACTCCAGCTCTCCATCTGCACGCCACCGCCCCAGGTCTCCCGTCCGGTACAACCGTGCTCCCGCTATCCCCCCAAACCGATCCGGAACAAAGCGGCTTGCCGTCAGCGACGCCCTATTGTGGTAAGCCCGTGCTAAACCCGCCCCACCCACATACAACTCTCCCGCTACTCCGACCGGCACTGGCTCCATCTCTTCGTCCAGTAGGTAGACCTTCACGTTCGCGATCGGCTTCCCGATCGCCGGCGCCCGCCTCTCACCCGCCACGGCACACCCTATCGTCACCGACGTGCTTACCACCGTTCCTTCAGTCGGTCCATAGTTGTTCACTAATTCGAAAGGATGTCTCCTCTCGGGATACTGGCCCAATGGTCCACCACCCGTGAGCAGCAGCCGCAGCCGTGACTCCGCCGGCCAACTCAGTCCCAGCAACTGCTCCGCCAGCGGCGTCGGCACGAACCCCACCGTAATCTCTTCTGCTAACAACCAATCTCTTAATTCCGGCGCCGCCACCCGCACTGACTCCGGCGGCAAGTGCAAGCTCGCTCCGGCCGTCAGGTGCGGCCATATCTCCCACGCCGAAGCGTCAAACGAGGTGCCCGCGATCTGCGGCGCTCGATCTGCTGCGCTGATCGCAAATGCCTCCTGGTGCCAGTGCACCAGGTTCGCTAATCCGTGGTGCGTTATCGCCACTCCATTCGGTCGCCCCGTCGACCCCGACGTGTAGATCACATACGCCAGATTGTCAGGCAGTACTTCAGTATCAAGTAGATTGTCTTCGGGATATGCTGCGACTGCCGGCCAGTCTTCATCCAGTGAGAAAATCAATGCCCAGTGCGTGGGCAAGCGATCGAGTAACTGATTTTCTGACAAAAGCACTGCAATGCCGGCATCCTCGAGCATGTAACTCAATCGCTCTGCCGGATACTCCGGATCCAAAGGCACATAAGCCCCGCCGGCTTTCAGTATCGCCAGCAGACCAACCACCATCTCTACACTTCGCTCTACACAGATACCCACCAGCACTTCGGGACCTATGCCCAGCGATCGCAGGTGATGCGAGAGTTGGTTCGCGCGCTTGTTTAAGTCAGCATAGGTGAGTTGTTGGTTGCCAAAGACGACTGCCAGACCCTCAGGCGTGAGTTCCGCCTGTCTTTCGAAGAGATGATGAACGCAGACACTCCTGGGATAGTCCGCTGCCGTGTTATTCCATCCGATCAGTAATTGCTCGCGCTCTATCTCACTCAACATCGGCAAGCGGCTGATGGGAAGATCAACATGCTCAAGGATTCCCTCGAGAAGATTTTGCAGATGATCGGTCATTTGCCGGACGGTCGCAGTATCGAAGAGGTCGGTGTTGTACTCCATCGTCCCGACAACAGCGTGCTCGAGTTCGATTAAGGCCCAAGTCAAATCAAATCTGGCGACATCCAGGTTTTTCCCGACCGGACTCAGCGATAATTCGCTTATCCGATCAGGGTCACCGGTCGGAGCGGTCTGAAGAACAAGCTTCACTTGAAATAACGGCGAGCGACTCGGATCTCGTTCCGGCTGCAACGCTTCCACCAACTTTTCAAACGGCAAATCCTGATGCGCATACGCTCCCAGACATACTTCCCTCACTCGCTGTAGCAGTTCTCTGAACGTCGGCCCCCCACTGAGATCTGTACGCATCACTAACTGGTTGACGAAGAAACCAATCAACGGCTCTATCTCTTCGCGGTTCCGATTTGC
>DATKIS010000848.1:0-5537 GCA_035543975.1 Pyrinomonadaceae bacterium | reverse complement strand
TTGGAAGACGGAGTCAGACCTCGAAAGGAATTGAAACTGACTATTCATCGCGCCTCTGGGGCGACTGAAGAAGTTCCTGTCATCCTCCGAATCGACACGCCCATCGAAGTCGACTACTACCAGCATGGTGGCATTCTTCCGTATGTGCTGAGGCAATTGCTGGCAGGCACCACCGATTTCTAACCCCCGAGTGTCCGACACACTTCAGTTTGTCGGTGAGCGCCGCAGTTAACTCCTGGCCCAGTTGACTATCGAGCTGGTTGGCCTGAAACGCCCGCACCGGCTTCACAGGTCAATGAGCTTGAAGACGCCCAGGGAATTTGGTCTGGAACATAAACATAGGAGATAACAAAATGTCATCCGTACAACCTGCTGCAGATTCCCCCCGCAAATACCAGCTCATGATCGATGGACAGTGGATCGACGCGGAGTCTGGCAAAACATTCACCACGCCGAATCCCTCGACCGGCGAAACACTCGCCGAGGTCGCTGAAGCCGACAAAGCCGACATTGACAAAGCAGTTGCCGCGGCGCGCCGGGCCTTCGAAGGCAAGTGGTCAAAGATCAGTGCGCGCGACCGCGGACGCATGCTCTACAAACTCTCCCAATTGATCGAGGAGCATTCCGGCGAACTGGCGGCACTCGAGACGGCTGACAATGGCAAGCCAATCAAGGAATCCACCTACGTTGACCTGCCTCAGGTCGCTGAGAACTTTGAGTACTTCGCCGGTTGGGCTACCAAGATTGAAGGCGAAACAATTCCGGTTCCCGGTCAGATGTTCAATTACACCTTGCGCGAGCCCGTCGGGGTTTGCGGCCAGATCATCCCCTGGAATTTTCCACTCTTGATGGCTGCCTGGAAACTGGCCCCGGCACTAGCTGCGGGCAACACGGTAGTACTCAAGCCGGCCGAACAGACGCCGGTAAATGCGATGGAACTCGGCAAGTTGATCCAGGAAGCCGGCTTTCCGGATGGCGTAGTCAATATCGTTCCTGGTTACGGTGAAACAGCCGGCGCGGCGCTAGCCTCGCATCCCGGCATCGACAAGGTGGCGTTCACCGGTTCAACCGAAGTCGGCAAGTTGGTGGCCAAGGCAGCGGCCAACAACCTAACCAAGGTTTCACTTGAGCTGGGGGGGAAAGCGCCAAATATCGTGTTCGCTGACGCCGATATTGAGCAGGCAGTTAGTGGCGCCATGATGGGTATCTTCTTCAATCAGGGTCAGGTGTGTTGCGCCGGCTCGCGGCTTTTTGTTGAAGAGCGGGTCAAGGACCAGTTTATCGATCGGCTTAAAGAGAAGTCCGCGAAGATCGTGGTTGGGGATCCGACGAGCATGGCTACGAATATGGGCCCTCAGGTTTCTGAGGAGCAACTGAACCGGATCAAGAGTTATTGTGACATTGCTCAGGGGGAAGGCGCGACCGTAGTCTCGGGCGGTGTGTCACCGCAGCTTGAAGGCGCGTTTGGGAAGGGCTACTTCTTCCAGCCCACAATCTTCTCGGACGTTAAGAACGAGATGCGCGTGGCCCAGGAAGAGATCTTCGGCCCAGTAGTTTCCGTGATCACCTTCAAGGATGAAGACGATCTCATCAAGCAAGCCAATAACACTATCTATGGTCTCTCGGCGGGCATCTGGACGCGCGACATCACTCGCGCCCATCGCTTTGCCAGGGAAATCCACGCTGGAGTGATTTGGATCAATACCTTCAACATGTTCAATGCCGCGTCTCCATTTGGCGGTTTCAAGCAGTCAGGCTATGGCCGTGAGATGGGCAAGCACGCGCTCGATATGTACACGCACGTGAAGAGCGTTTGGGTTGACCTGTCAGGTAAGCCGATTGGTTGGTTCAGCTAAAGAGCGGAAGTTAGCTACACTTCCTGAAGAGTTCGAAGTACTGAGTACGAGGCATTCCCGCTGTTCTGAGGTTGTTCTTTATGATGAACACGGGAATGCTTTTGTATTTTGGAATAACAATTGGGCGTAAGACATCATGCCTCGTGAAGATCCTGTGGTCGCCTTCCTCTGGAGTACACCTGAACCCAGCGAGTCTAAAAATGCAGATCAGAATCTTGTAGGAGACGGGTCCAATCTTAGGCATGTAGGGTTGAGAGTGGGACCGTGACTTGGACGGAGTTCACTGGCCAGGGTCCGACCAGCGTTTCTTTGCGGCGAATGAAACCAGCTTCCTTGAGAATCTGATCCAGCGAACCTTTTTTCTCAGCTTCTTCCAAAAACAGGCGCACGGCTTCAAGCAAATTCTTCTGTGCTTTTGCCAAAGTCGTGGCGCAGGACGAAACGTCAAGCTCGGGACTATGCGCGACGAACATTCTTCCTTCGCGAAAGATCTGACTGGTGAACTGAATCTTCATGGCCGAAGTATAACCTGCGCTCGTTCTTGCCGATCAGACTAGGATTGTCACCGCCAAGAATAAGTTTTCTCGAACGCACGTTTCGGTTCGATGAGTTTTGCCTCTACCCAATCAACGGATTCGGTTATCGCCCGAAACCTTTCCTGCTCGACTGGATTTTCGCACGCGGTCAGTATAGCATCAGGCTGACAAGCCAAGGATGCGATGGTTTATGCCGAATCGCCATCCAATTCAACCGGGGCGGAAAACTGTTTCCGTCTTCCTGGCATCTTGTTAGATGCCGCAGGCATTCTCCCTCAGATTGGCAGCGTTAAGGCGGCGCTCTCCCTCCAGAAAACCCAGTACAACAAGGAGATGCTATGTACTCAATCAAGAGGCTCGGAGCTGTAGCGCTGATACTTACGGCAGTTTGCTTATTCACAGCCTGTCCCAGTCAAACCACCATTTCGAAAATCAACGCCGACCCGTCAAGGTACCGTGACAAGGAAGTCGCCATCGTCGGCACTGTCAGGGATAGCTACGGAGTGCTGGGGAATGGCGCTTACGAAATCGACGATGGCACCGGCAGGATCTGGGTAGTAACTCGGCGGGGTGTGCCTTCGCGAGGCGCGCGCGTGGGTGCCAAAGGACGCGTGCATACCGGCTTCAGCTTTGGCGGGCGAAACTACGGCACCGTTTTGGAAGAGTCGGACCGAGCGACAAAAAACAAGTAGCGGGCAATAACGCTGAAAGCGTTCGCTAATTCCAGCCCAGGGTTGGGCTCTGGCAACCCTGGGACAGTGATTGATTCCCGAGGCCGCAACTCTGAAGGAGTTGCGGCACTGTTTCGCTAACCACAAAGCCTCGCAACTCTTTCAGAGTTGCGACGAATCTATTCAGGCACGATTTTCCCCAGGGTTTCAAAGCAACCCTGGGCTGGAATTGGCCAACGCTTTCAGCGTTAAGTACCAATGTTCTCGCACAGGCTCGTACCGCTAGGTGGTACTGACCTCATGCCCATTGTTGACCTTATGTCTCGGTGTATGACCGACACGACCACCGTCCAGTCTTTCGCCGGGCGTCAGATCGTCGAAAGCCTCGACCGAGAGTTTGCCCGTTTGCATTCACGCTCGTGCGCGGTCATCCAGAGCACCCCGGCTGACCTTCTTTACACGGTTACTACCAACGAAACCGGTTCACTGCCGTCGATCGGGGAAGATGTGCTGCGCTCCGCGGCGGCAGTTGAGCAGACCTTTGGCGGAATTACTGCGAATCTGTGGGACGACCCATTTGAATGGACTTTGCCGGAGTATCTTTCAACCCCAGTTAAGGTCATCGAACACCTGGGGGAGGTAGAACAGGTTCGCCAACGAGCATTCAGCAGTTTTGATGTCGATGCTTGTTTGGTGAAACACGTGGCGACGCCATCAGGCGAGACCCGTCCGCTAGTCGAACTGCTCCTGGAAACACTGATCCGCGCAGCTGGGTATCAGGGGCGCGCGACCGCCACCTTAAAGTTTCTTTCCGCTATTAGCACGCCCGGGTTTATTATCTAGCCTAAGTTTCATAACAGGATTTCCCCGTGCGCTATTTCGCAAACGCGTGGGGAGCGAGGTGAGGTGCTTCGGAATGTATT
This sequence comes from Pyrinomonadaceae bacterium, assembly GCA_035543975.1. GTDB lineage: Bacteria > Acidobacteriota > Blastocatellia > Pyrinomonadales > Pyrinomonadaceae > PSRF01. The sequence continues at coordinate 1,551 of DATKIS010000848.1, read as the reverse complement.
GCCCACAATGTGGACAGCAACAGGTGTCCGATGTAACGAGGTTTTGCTCGAGGTGCGGATTTCTGCTTGACGGAGTCACGGCGGTGCTGGCAGCCGGCGGGCAGGTTCCGATGCGCTACGTTCAGCCCGGCAACACCAAGCTTTCGCCTCGCAGCAAGGGCGTCAGGCAAGGTGCTCTCATGATGTTGAGTACTCTGCTGCTGGTGCCATTGATGGCAATCATCACCGTGAACTTCGACATCGCCCCGGAATTCTTCGTTCCGGCGACTGCAATAATATTTTTCGTAGGCGGGTTACTGCGAATGCTCTATGCGTTAATGATGGAAGATGCCTACCCACAGCCTGACGCGAACCAGGCCGCCGGGTACGGACTAGCTGCCCCTCAACAGGTAGAGGCATCCGCTCGCAATGTCGCTTTGCCGCCCGCGCCGGCCAATCCGGTTGGCGGCTGGCGGTCACGCCCAAACACTGCCGAGATCTACCAACCGCCAAGCATCACCGAGAATACAACCCGACTGTTGGACAAGGATGATCCGAACCGCAAATAATCGTTTTGCTGGCCCAGAAACAATCCACAAACTCACACGAAAACCGGACGACTTAGTTTCTTCGAACGATGACCGAGGCTGTTGAAAGTGTTTCGGGGCTCACCGAACGAATCCGTGAACGCATTCGACGCGAAGGCCCGATCACGTTCTGTGATTGGATGCGGATGGCCCTTTATGACGAGCACGAGGGTTACTACTGTCGAACTGACCGGCCGAAATGGGGCAGGGCAGGTGACTATCGAACCAGTCCGGAACGTAGTTCTTTGTTTGCGGCAACCTTCACCCGTTACTTTGCAAGATTCTACGAGGAGCTTGGTCGGCCGCGGGAGTGGACCATCGCGGAACTGGGCGCGGGAGACGGCAGTTTCGCCTTTGTTGTTCTGGAAACACTGCAAAGGTCGTTTCCGTCGGTTTATGCCGCTACTCGCTACGTGATTGACGAACCCGGTCCAAACTCCAGATCCATCGCGCGAGAACGATTGCTGCCCTTTACCGATCGAGTTGAGTTTAAGACGCTCGATAGTATCGCGGTCGATCCCGGAATTGTTTTCTCAAACGAACTACTTGATGCTTTTCCGGTGCATCGGGTGGTGCGGCGGCAGGGCCGGTTGCAGGAGTTCTATGTAACTCTGGGCCGGGACGACGACTTTCAATGGACGGTTGGGGAGGTGTCCACGCCAACCCTGGCTGACTACTTTTCCCAGGGTCAAACACGGCTAACAGAAAGTCGCGTGGCGGAAGTGAACCTGGAGATAGAAGATTGGTTCCGCCAGGTGTCCGGCCAATTGAGGGCGGGCTATCTGGTCACGGTAGACTATGGCGCGACGGCGGAAGAGCTCTACGGTTCAGCCGACCGTGAACAGGGAACACTGAGAGGTTTCTACCAACACCGACTGGTTGATAATGTTCTGGAACGACCTGGAGAACAGGACATCACTACCACCGTTGATTGGTCATTTGTTCAGCGGCTCGGCAAGGTAATGGGGTTCGAGGTTTGCGAGTT
>DATKIS010000847.1:0-2905 GCA_035543975.1 Pyrinomonadaceae bacterium | reverse complement strand
AAGATGTCGGACTGTCATCATTGCCGCAAGTCGTGGATCGGCACAGGAGGATGGAACAGCTCCATCATTGCAACTCCGCCAGCCATTGGTTGGCTCTTTTACAACTTTCAGGTGGTGGGGGCCCTGACGCACTTGTAGCGCCCGACTGACAAAATCTTGCCTAACCATTTTGCTTGGTGTTTCCAGAGGGAACGCACGCGGGCGCTCAGGGCGATACGAACGACTTGGGGCCGTTTTAAAGGACGTAAGGGGAAATTATGCTGCTCTTAACTGGAATACCACGTCGCTGCTCAACCAGCACATCTATGCTTGTTGCCCGTTACCGTAAAATTGGGGATAACATAAACTCAAGTAGTGCAATCACAAAGGAGTAAGCAATAAAAAAGACATTGATCTTTGGCGGCGTCTTGTTGGTTGGGACAGCTTCCTTTGGAATTCTGCGAGCGGTGAACAATGGACATGCGCAGAGCGAGGGTCAAATGTCTAACCAGATGAGGTATCGTCAGGCTTCACCATCTACGAATTCGCCGGAAGAACAGCCGCCAAGTGGGAGTCATCAAGGATCAAAAGATGTTCCGGTGATCGAAGGGCGCGTCGTGGGTACGGATGGGAAGCCAGTAGCCGGGTCGACGTTGTCGCGATTGCACATTCAAGATCAAGTTCGGGAATATTAAGAGGATCAAAGACAAAATGAAGATGGGTATTTTCTATCAACAGAATGAGGGCAGGAACTTACTAGGTATATACCTACGGGAAGGATAGTCCTGTCTGCCCGCCGTGCCCCTTCTATTCCGGCGGGCTGCCAGCGCCGTCTTTTACAACAGTGAATGTTCGGAAGGATGGAGTAACCGCGAATATTGTACTTGAGGCCGCTCCAAAACTAGCCACTTTAGAGGGAAGAGCTCTTGATGACGATACCAATCTGCCAATCCAGGTCACAGATAATCCTTCGCCGAGTAGATAATCCTGATTATTCCCTCACAGAAGGACTGGACGAAAACGGAGATTTCGACATATTCGTCACACTCGTTCCCATTACAATAGAAGTAGTGTCAGAGCAACATGCCCAGTGGACCTATGTCAGGAACGACTGTCAGCGTGTGCCTGGACGCGTCGACTCACTTAAAGCTTAATCGCGGGGAATCCCGGAAGCTGGAGATACGCTTACGGAAGCTGCCGGCGTATTGTATGCCTGGCTCTAGGGCCTCGGTAGGCGCTGAATTACTCACTCCGACTATCAGCGAGTGTAAGACACTCGGTGGACGCCTGCGTCTACAATTCCTTGGAAACCATCGCATCGAAGTCGCTAGTTTTTGGTATTCACTGTTGTGACGGTATTGTGACGGGAATTCAGATAGAGGCATCTACAACGCAAACTGCTCCATATAGATTCGTATAAAACCTTGAAAAACCGGTGTGGCTGCAACCTCTTGTTTGAGTTTAGTTACCTGTTAGCAGCGGGTGGGGTTATGAATCCCACGCTCTAACCGGCTGAGCTACCCCGCCAAGGGTATGATTTCAACACTTTACGAACACTGCACGCGCCTAGTTTACCCTAATTTCCGTAATTTTTCCGTAATGCGCCGAGGCGCGTTGTTTAGCATCCCGATCGCTCTCTGACGGGTCTCGGAACTGGTCTGAGTGTAGTCACTCGACATAGTAACCGTGCTATGCCCGAGCAAGTCACGAATCACAAACGGATCAGCGCCACTCTCATTCAAACGAGTTGCAAATGTGTGGCGTAAATCGTGAAAACGAAAATCCTCTAACCCGGCATCGCTAACCGCTGCGACAAAGGCCGTCTTGAATTCTCTTATCATACCGCCCCTTCGACGGCTGCCAAAAAGATACTTCTTTGTTGTGGCATCAGCGATCTGGACCTCGGCGATCCTTCGCGCTTCAGCGGTCAACGGTATGGTCCGAGGCTTCCCACTCTTACTCCGTGCTACCAAGAGGCCGTTGGGCTCTAACTCAACCCTCTTATTGTCGATCATAAAACATCGACTCTCTTGAGCAAGGTTGACGTGTTGAACCTCAAGCCTGCAAAGCTCGCTCTTCCTCAATCCCGTGTCCAAGGCAAACCGTACGATTGAGTAAAGGTGAGCGCGTCTACCGACGAATTGAGCAAACAGCCTTGGTTCCTCCTCGTGACGTAAAACCCTATTCCGTTTGTTTCGAGCCGGCAATCGCCTTTTCATTGCGAGCCCGAGACTCGCACATGGATTCTCACTAGTTGCTCCTTCCGAAATTGCCATCCGAAAAACCGCCGACGCGAGCGCTACCTCCTTGGCCACAGTTACCGGGCTGCGAGTGGTTCCGCGTTTTGTGATCGACTTCAGCCGAACATTAGCGAACCCTATGATCGCGAGCGGCTTTATGTCCCGGAAACTCTTGCCAGCGAAGTAGTCTTTCAGGGCTTGGCCCCGAGACTCGGCGTGTTTCCAGTCTGCTGTATTCTCCTTTGCATATTTCATGTAGACGCTATCGAAGAACCCAGCAAATGTATCCAAATCTTCCTCCTTTCCATATGTACCGTTGCGGACTGCGAGCCTGATCTCCGCCTCACAATCGCGTGCTTCCTTTTTTGAAGAGGTCATCTTGTCTTTCTTCCCGTTGAAGGTGCCACTGAAACGTTTTCCACCTTCCATGAACTCGTACTCAAAGAACTTGCCTCGTTTCCTAATCATGCTTGCTCCTCCCGTCTTTGAAAGGGCAGATTGCAGGCGAGTTGGAGCGGCACCATCTTAGTTTTTGAATCTGAAGGTCGCAACAGATTATTCTCCAACGGCCGACAAATGTTTTCTCTTGTTCTTTTTTCCCTTGGACTTTCTCCTGAGTTTCGGCTTGGGTAACAAAGCCCATTCCTGCAATTCAACCCGTGGAAAACGCACCACTCCTTCGAGAT
>DATKIS010000846.1:0-2868 GCA_035543975.1 Pyrinomonadaceae bacterium | reverse complement strand
ATTCTTCGGAGTGGATAGAACCGCAGGTGATCGTGTCCTGTTTTCCGATAGGATACCAAAGGCTGCCGGACAGCATCTACCTTGTGATGGATCGGATGACGTTCAGAACGTAAGAGGCGACTCCCGACATATCTTTATAGTCGGCAGGAGAGAACGAATTTGTTTTGTTAAACCGCTCGAGAAACTGTTGCGCATTCTTCCAGCCTTGAAGAAGCTCCTTGCCGCTGCCTTCGGGGATGAAAACGAATCCATTCGTCTGAACCTTCAGAGAAAACCGCGCCTTACGATGAAGGGTTTCAAGCCTCTGGCCCTCAAGAGCTATTGCGGCTTGCTTTACGTCGGTGAGCTGCAATTCTTTCATAGCATCTACCTCTGCGCTGTTTCTCCAAGTGTGAGGCCTATCCACTAAGACAATTCTCGCTAGCGAGTTACGAATTAAATATAGTCCTTAACTTGCTTGGCAATTAGATATTCAAGGACGACGAAACAAGAATGAAACCAATTCTTTGTGCTGATGCTCCTGCTTCGAGGATTTCTAAGTTGTCGCACTGAATCGATGGTCAACCAACGCGCAGTCTGCGTGGTTGCCGGATATCGCGCTCTCATAGTCTTGCCGAAGCTCGTCGGCAACGACGAATCCTTGCCAGAGCGTTTCGCCGAACGGTCTCCTACGTCGCGACAAAAGGGTCACCATCCTGTCGGCGAGGGATTTGTTGTGGCTGAGCGCTTCGTTTGAGGATCAAACTCAACCTGCTTGTGCTCCCTCTAAGCTCATCACCGAGGTTGTCGTTGAGTTTCCACAGGGGGTTTTGGTTTCGTCAATCCCCGAGTTTTATCGACCGACTGGCGAACAGCTCAGGTGCATCAACGGTTTTGCGAATTCGAAGGCTTGCGGACGACGCATTGACGAGATCTTAATCGCAATCAGTCGGCCGCTGGTGTCCGGCAGGGCAACCTCGTCGATAAAGTGCTTAATGGCTGTCAAGCATTCAGGAACCACAAACGCCGCGAGGAGAATGTCTCCCTGATTGTCGTCAGCACGTAATTCGATGAACCCGGTGTTGGCGGGCACGCTGAACTCCCTGCGGACGGTGCCGATTGGATCGAAGGTCAAATGTTCATCACCGTCAACCAGTAAACGAACCAGCCCATTACCCAACCGGAACGATCTACGTCGGGCCGCACAAAGATAAATATGATTTTGCACTTCCTCTATCTGGAAGCTGTCTAGTTGGGGCGGTTTAAATCTTTCGTCCATTGGTATTGCGAAAAGTGCAGCTTTTGGAGGAACCAGACTCAAAGCGTCGCCCGGTACTCCAGAACCTTATCGTTGCCTGCGAAACCTGATGACTACCATGAGTTGGACTTCACGAGAAGACAAAGAAGTGCGCAATCCTTTCGCTCACACTCCTGGTTAACCGCAGGCGACGGCCATGTGCAGACATTGTGAGCAACCGGCGAACTCGACGCGTAACCAGGTTGCTCCCTTCAATCGTTGCGATCAACTAGTCATCGACCGTTACCAAGCAGGCTTCCGGCTTGGCCCTCTCGCTCGCGCCGTGTCCGTGGGCGTGGCGTTCCCGTGTCTTTGCCAGTGTGGATAGAGGTGGCAGTGTCAATGTCAGTACCTGCGCTCTCCCTGATCCATTACTACTGGCGTGCGTGTCGGTTGGTTTGTACTCCTGACCATCGTCGTGACCCATCCTGCTGGGGCTGAGTCGCCGCACACGGCGACTGCGGTCCCCGGACCAAAGCCCTCGATCTTGCGAATCGTCCGGCCAATGTAAGACGTGGGACCCACGCGCGCCCAGTATCCTCGGAACTAGGTCGCACACAAACTTCATTGAAGGTCGCGGAGGGCCCGCACTCGGTTCGAGAGTCTCATCGCAGTCCTCTTGCCAGAACTCAAACCTCCATCGCCCGTTAACGGATGGACTTCCGTCCGTGATCCAGCCGCCGGGCGCCAACTGCTGCTCGTGTGCCTTGCCGCGGCCATACCGCTTTGGCGTCAAGGTGTTAGTGCTCCTGAAGACCATCTTGTCGTAGACCATACTCTCGCCGTTTTCTTTCGTGTCTTTTTTTATTTTTTTTGTTTTTTTGCCTTTTACGACCGGCACATCCCCTGCCAGTTTCCTGGGATGGTTAATGTAGCTGTGTGCTTTCCACGCGAAGAGCGAAGTAGACGGGACTATGTAGTCAGCAAGTTCTTTTCTGTCTAACGAAATCACGTCTAACACTCCTCTCTTCTCTGGCGCCACTATTTTCAGTACGCGAAAAGGATCTATGTCATGGTCCTGCTGTTGGCGCGCGTCTGCCGTCACATAAACTTGGCCGTCCAGCAAGGTATCTGCCTGACCTAGTTTGAACACGTCATCCCATCTTTCGAGAATGAGCAGTTGCTCCTGCGCCATCAAGTCCCTGATCTGATTGCGGCAATGCTTCTTAATCAGCGTCGCGGCCACACTAATCAGCCGGCGTCGCGCAGCATCTACTTCAAATTCAGATCGCTCGCTTTGTTTCCAAAGATGTAAGAACAACTCATAAGTCAGTTCATCGACCTCAATGTCTTGGTGGAAGGCCGTCACCCGGCGCGCCACTTTCTTGCATAACTCAAGCAAGGGCTCAAGCTCTGCCTCGAATTCGTCAACCTTGTCCATGGGTGTATTGCTTCCGGAGCGTGCCGGCACACGGTCTAGCTGTGCGTGCAGCGCCGCCGTCAGTGAGGGCAGCGCCGCCGCGCCGCCCCAACCAACTACTAAGACAAACACCGGGTGCTTCCTATTTGCACTTGCAAAGTCGGCCGGAGGATCCTCAGTAATCGATCGTGTCGCCGGGGTTTGCTCAGCGTCATCGGCGCCGTCGCCGCCA
>DATKIS010000845.1:0-4832 GCA_035543975.1 Pyrinomonadaceae bacterium | reverse complement strand
GATCTGGGCGGGCGTGTTGGGCATTGCCCGAACTATGGCCCGATGTTGTAGGGCATCAGCAATCGTCTCTACCCGCGCGCCGGCCACAATCGAGATCACCAATTGGTCTGCCTGGATCGTCCCTTTCAACTCTTTGAGTATTACACCCAGCCGTTGCGGCTTGACCGTCAGCACCACAATCGAAGAACCGGGCTCGTCCTCAGTGATGCTCGGTGGTGCGTAACCCGAGGCGCCCGAGCGATGATAGCCGGCCGCCGCGGAATTACTTTCGACCACGCGAATGGCATATTTGTCCTCTAGCTCTGCGCGCCGTCCCGCGCCGGGATGACTTCCTACAATCTGCTCCGGCTTAACCAGATTCTTACTCAGCAGCCCGGCAATGATCGCCTCGGCCATGACGCCACAGCCGATGAACGAGAGGCGAGCACCGTTTAACGGATCAGCCTGGGTCATTTTCCATTTCTCATTTGACATTTCTCATTGGTCATCGCCAGCGTCTGCATTTTATGTTTGGCCCACTCTCTCACTGACTAATCGGTTACTTGCCAATCCAGTTTCCACTCCGGCAATGACAAATGAAAACTGTCAAATGGCAAATGGAAAATCGTATTCCACGCCTCTCTCACTTGACTCTACGATGCTTAAAGCGCCGTTCTCCCGCAACATAACTAGCCACCGTTTGCCCATCGCCAATCAGCTTGTACTTGTACGTCGTTAGTCCATCCAACCCAACTGGCCCACGCGCATGCAGTTTACTGGTGCTGATTCCCAGCTCCGCCCCAAACCCATACCGGAACCCGTCGGCGAAGCGGGTAGAAACGTTGTGATAGACACCGGCCGCGTCCACTCGCTCCATAAAGCCCGCCGCCGCCTCGCTGTCCTCGGTAACTATCGACTCTGTATGACTGGATCCGTGGCGGTTGATGTGTTCGATCGCTGCCTCCGTATTGTCGACCACCTTGATCGAGACGACTAAATCGGAGTACTCAGCATCCCAGTCGTCCTCAGTCGCCGGCACAACGCCGCGGCCAGGACTCAGCGCCAGGGTCCGCGAACAGCCGCGCACTTCAACCCCCGCAGCCTGAAACCGCGAGATCATCTCCGGCAAGAACACCGGGGCTACGTCCTGGTGGACCAGAAGTGTTTCCATCGCATTGCACGCAGCCGGATACTGTACTTTTGAGTCAAACGCAATCGCGACCGCCTTCTCCAGGTCGGCGAGACGGTCGACAAAGACATGGCAGATTCCTTCACCATGGCCCAACACCGGAATCCGGCTGTGCGCCGCCACGTGGGCCACAAACTCCTTCGAGCCTCGCGGTATAATCAGATCGATCTCATCATCCAGCGACAACATCTCTTCGACATCTGCGCGCGTGTAGATCAGGCTGACGGCGTCTGCCGGAATCTCCGCAAAGCCGGCCAGAACGCTGTTCCATGTTTCGACCAGGGCGCGGTTGCTATGCTGAGCTTCGGATCCGCCTTTCAGGATCACCGCATTGCCGGATTTGAGCGCCAGCGCGGCAATCTGCGGAACGATCTCGGGTCGGGCTTCGAAAATAATCCCGATTACGCCGATCGGGCACGACTCTTTGTACAACGTCAGCCCTTCATCCAACTCGGTGATAGCCAGCGTCTGACCGAGTGGAGCAGGCAACGCTGCGACCTCACGAACGCCAGTGGCCATCTGCGTGATGGATCGCTCGCTGAGCTGTAACCGGTCAAACAACGCCTGGGACATTTTCCCTCCGGCCAGCGCGCTGATGGCGTCGTCACAGTCGAGCCGGTTGGCGGCAAGTAAGTGCTCCTTGCTTTTCTCGATCTCATCGGCGGCAGCCAACAAGGCTTGAATCCGCAGCTCACCGGGGATGCTTGCCAGCTTGCGCGAGGCAGCCTTCGCGCGCCGCGCCACCGCACGAACGTCTGATTTCTCCAACGGCTTTTCAACCGTAGTATCTTGCAGTAATGATTGGTTCATCTCTGTTCTGAAAGCACCAGGTTGTCACGCGTCACCAGCACTCGTCCACGCTCGCCCAGCTGATGCGGGGCCGTCCCCTCGATCAAACGCGCGGCCTCGTCGCTGGCGCAGCTAATAATCCCGCGGGCAAATTCACGCCCGTCGGCATCGGCAATGCTCACCACATCCTGCGGCGCAAACTGCTGCTCTATCCTTACCACGCCCGAAGCCAACAAGCTTCCCTTGCCCTTGATGATGGCCTCCCGCGCGCCCTCGTTAACAATCACTCGACCGCGCACGCCCGCGGCGTAAGTAATCCATCGACGCTTACCGGCCATACGCGAGCGCGGCATGAACGTAGTTCCCATCTGCTCGCCGGCGAGAACCCGGTCCAAGACTTCGGGCGTCTTGCCATTGGCGATCACACAAACACCACCGGCTTGCATCGCGATTTGCGCCGCTTCCAACTTCGTCAGCATGCCGCCACGTCCGCCGGCCGAAGGTCCCCGGGCGATCGCCTTCAGATCGTCGGTAATTTCTTCGACCAAAGAAAGGGGCTGCCCGGGTACGTCGGTCTGGTCGTCGCCCCGGGGTTTTGCCTGGTGGTTGAGCAAGCCATCGACATTGGTCAACAGGATCAGCGCATCTGCTTCCAACTTGCTCATCACGAGCGCCGCCAGCCGATCATTGTCGCCAAAGACCCGTTCGTGGCCGGATTCGGTTTGGTCGTATTCCAGCTCGGATTCCAACTCGGCGGTGGAAACCGTGTCGTTCTCGTTGATGATTGGCAGCACCCCGAGTTTGAGGAGTTTCTCCATCGTGCGGCGCAAATTTGTGTAACGGCGGAAATCCGTGAAGTCATCTTCTGTCAACAACACCTGCGCGATGTTTACCTCGTGAAGGTGGAAAAGCTTTTCGTATGCATGCATCAACAGGCTCTGGCCCACTGCGGCGCAGGCCTGACGAATCACGACGTCCTTCAATCTGGACGGATGCAGACCCAGGCGACCAGCCCCTAATCCCACCGCTCCCGATGAAACCAGCACAATCTGACGACCCGCCTTTTTCAAAGCCACGATTGAACGCGCCAGCGGCTCAATCCGCTCGGTGGAAACCTTGCCGCCCTCACCGGTGACCGTGCTGGTGCCGAGCTTAATGACGACGCGCTGGGCTGTGCTCAGGCGCTTCCGGCGTTCGGTTTCTAGGTTCTGTTGAGTCATAAAACCAAAGGGACTACAGGTCCGATTGGTCCTATAGCTCGCCCTCTAAGATACCGTCTCAGCCAATTCAAGGCTAACGGCGCCAGCTTTAGAGTCAATCGGATGAAGCCAATCTCTGTATCGTTGGTCCCGTCCGGAGGTGGCGTCGAAGAAAACCCGCTGGATTTTTTCGGTCACCAAACCCGGAGTGCGCCGGCCGATTACGGTGCCATCAACTTCCCGAATTGGCGTCACTTCGGCCGCGGTTCCGGTGAAGAAGGCTTCGTCGGCAGACAAAAGATCTTCCAGTTCCAGGGCCCTGACCTCGACACCGTAGCCGAGATCGCCGGCTATTCTTAAGACTGCCTCCCGGGTAATCCCCATCAGGATTGAGTGGCGCTCATCGTTGGTGAGCAACTGCCCATCGCGCACGATAAAAAGGTTTTCACCCGAGCCTTCTGCGAGGTGACCCTCGGCATCCAGCAACAGCGCCTCAGCGAAGCCACGACTGACCGCGTCGCGGACGGCCAGGATTGAATTGAGATACTGCCCACACGCCTTTGCTGTAGTTGGCATCATGCGCGACTCGAATTTGCGCCACGGCGACACGGTCACGCGCACGCCCTCTTTCAGTCCTTCAGCCCCCAGGTAAGGCGCCCATGGCCAAGCCAGAATCACCACCTCGACTGGATTATTCGCGGGGTGTACGCCGAGGCTGCCACTCCCGAGATAGCAAATGGGCCGGACGTAGCAGCTGCGAAAATTGTTTAGTCGAACAATCTCAGCGACGGCGGCGGCCAGCTCTTCGCGAGCATATGGGATGGTAATTCCGTATATCTCAGCGGAGGCAAAGAGCCGGTCGAGATGCGCGTCCATTCGAAAAATAGCTGGGCCGTCGGCTGTTTCGTAGCAACGCATGCCTTCAAAAACGCCGCTGCCGTAGTGCAACGCGTGGGCTGACACGTGGGTGGTGGCGTTCTGCCAGGGGATTACCTGACCATTCATCCACACCCATTTAGATTCAGCAAAAGACATGCTGCGGTACCTCCCAATTCTTGTCAGAACCACCTGCGTGAGCAGGTGGTCCCTTGTGCGTTTGTGCTAGCCCATCAACCACCCGCTGACGCAGGTGGTTCTGACTTAGACAGCCCAGAGCGACTGGTCCGGATCGCAGTGGAGCGAATAATCGGCGCCATTCAGCCAATCCACTCTGGCCGGGGCGCAGATATCCAGCGCCACCGTGTCCTCGAGCGCTTCGGAGGAATGCTCGATCCCTGGGGCGATACGCAGCAACTGATTTGGCACCAGCGTCACGTCCCCGGTCGGCAGATGGAATCGCCAACTGCCCTTCAGCACCAGAATCATCTCTTCATTCAGGTGACTATGAGTCTGCGTGATGGCGCCCTCTTTTACCTCAACCCGGGCCACGGTGATGCTTTCACCAATCGCAACCTTGCGCTGATAAAGGTCTGTGATCTCTTCCGCTTTCATTCGATCCCAATCGTATAAACCCATTTTTTCTCCTCAAATTGCCAGATACTAGATGCTGGATACTAGATGCTGGAAAACTGCCAGTGCCAGATGCTAGATGCTAGTGAATTCGACTTCTGACTTAGGACTTCTGACTCTGACTGCCAGCAGCATCTACTTCCAGCATCTAGCATCTAACCACCAGC
>DATKIS010000844.1:0-2623 GCA_035543975.1 Pyrinomonadaceae bacterium | reverse complement strand
CCCAGGAATCAACTCGCAACAATCATGAAAACCACGACTGCCAATATGTGGGCCACCAGAAAACACGCAATCAGCGCACTAAGTGGAATCAAAGCTCTTACGCCTCTCGTCTTGAAGAGATGGTATGGAATTATGATTATCCATCCAACTCCGACTAACAAACCGAGACAATAAACCGGCTTGACGGTATACCTTCGGGCCTCAGCTCTTAGCCACCACACGACGCAGCAAAGAAAACCACAGGTGTAGAGAAACTCAAACACGGGTGACGGTTCTAAATCACCGGCCGCGTAAATCCCGAGACCGAAGTGATAAACGAAAATCAGTATGCCGAGAAGCCCTAACATTGGCGTTTTGGGGAAGAGGCGCATTTCTCACGATCCACCTTCAGCTGCAGGAAGCAGCTCAAGCCTGCGCTCAGCGGCTGGCCCACTCCACTGGCTATTAACTTCCGGTCCTTCGGATCATAAGCCGTGACGGAGCCTCTGGACGGTCGACTACGGGACCCAGCCGGGCAACGCGGCAGCTTGCTTCACCCAGGTCGCCATCTGCGCCTCGTCGAGTTTGTCGCCTTCGTAGATGTCGATCCAGCGCGTGTCCTTGCTCTTTGGCGTGCCTCCAGGAGGAACGGGTCGCAGCGATATGCCCTGGAAGAAGCTCACCTTGACGTAGCGCGTCAGGACGTGAAACGACAAGAACCAGCCTTGACCCTCGATGCCGTAAAATGGCGAGTTCCACCTTACGGCCTTGCGCACTTGTGGCAGGGTACGCACGATGATCGCGTCGAGGCGCTTCCCGAGGTCGCTCTTCCAGCCGGGCATCGCGGCGATGTACGCCTGCACCGGGGCGTCTCCGTCCGCCTTCGCAATTTGCGGGTTGCCGCCTGAAAGGAGTTTCATCGGCTTGGTCTTCGTCGCATCGGGCTTGGCCTTCGCCGCTGTCTTTGCCTTCTTCGCCGTTGCGCCGTTCCGGGCCACCGCGGCTTTCACGAGCGTCTTGAACGCGCGCGCGTCGACCTTCTCGCCTTCGTGGATGTCGATCGCCCTTCGGGTGTTACCTTCCAAGCTGGAATTGAAGAGGCGCGATGGGTCCGGGAGGCTGGCGCCCCGGGCGAAGGTGAGCTTCACCACCTTCGTGTACGACTCCCCGGTGCAGACGATCCCATGGCGCGACCAGACCGGAATCCCGGTCATCGAATTCGACGGCTTCTTCCATTTTCGTTCCTCGATCACCTCGGGGTCGGCTTCCAGGATCAGCCCCCGCATGCGGGCCAGGGTCTCCTCTCGCCAATCCCCGAAGTTGCGGTTCCGCTGATCGATGAGCCCGGAAGCGGCTCTCCTGGTGGCGCCTGCCTTCGTCGGGGACTTGGATTTGGTGGCCGACTTGTCTGGCTTGCTTGGGCGCGAAGTGCCCTTGTCTTTCGGCTTCGGGGCTAAAGGGTCCTCAAGTGAATTGAATTTTGCTGATTTCATGTCTTTCCGATTCTCGAAAGAAGTCGTCGAATGACGTGGCCTTTCCACATCCAAAACCCTGAAAGGACAAGTACAGGAATGGAGATAAACCGAACCACGGGGGCGTAATTGGGAAGTTCTTCAAACGGACTGTAAACATAACCGGCTATCGGGATGGCGAAGACGATGTGAATCCAGCGAAGAATCGAACGTTTGGTGGCATCCTTCATGGTTGGTTTTTGTAAGGCTATTTGGCAAATTTTGCAATACTGAAGAGCCGACCGCGATCGCTCAAAAGGCATATTCTTGGCGCAGACGATAATAAATGGAATGCCGAGTAGCCGAGCCGGGTGGCCCAAATCCACGAAACACACAGTCTACGATTGATCATCGTGGTTATTTTTCGAAGCAAGAGTGGTCGAACGCAGAGCTGACCGGCGCAGCGATCATTCAACCTTCGAGTCAAACCGCCTGCGTTCCCAATCCGGAAGATTAGAAACCATCACGTTGCTCCAGTTGAGCATAACGAGGATCGAGTCGAAGGTTATCCCAAACAAAGGACACGTTGATCGAGATGGCTCCGCCAGAAGCGCGCTCTTCAAAAACCCGGTCAAACCAGCGAAACGCCTGGTCCTTGTCACCCAGATAAACCTTCGCCAGATCGGTGCTGATTATTAGCGAAAGCGGATCCAACTCGTGCGCCAGCTTGAGCTCGGCGATTCCTGCGTCGAACCATCCCATACAAGCCAGGAACTCATTTCGGCCCGCCCACTCAATTAACAGAATAAGAAAACGAGCTTAGAGCCGATGGCACGAGAAACGTCAGAAGGGGGGCCCCGAAACTTTTTTCCCGCCACCTGCCGGATGTGACCTGCAAGTCTCGCGTTATTAATGGAGAAAGAAAGATGCTTTCAAGAAGCTACAAAGATCGTGGCTCAAAGGGAACAATGAAACAACAAATAACAAAGCGATTAAGACCTGGGATGACGTCGGCGAATCGTCTTACAGGCATTCTGGCCTTGGCGTTACTCTTCGCCGTCTCGGGGCTTGCCCAAACTGACGCTGTGCTTCCACCGCTTGGTGGGACTGGGGGCAAGCAGTTCGTCGCACGTTGTCAGGAGGGCCGCCACCTAACCGGTTTCGAACTGCTGGTCGGCCTCGATATTGATGCT
>DATKIS010000843.1:0-3241 GCA_035543975.1 Pyrinomonadaceae bacterium | reverse complement strand
CCGCCTCCTGGCCGACATCTTTCGAGAGGTTGTGGGTATGAGTAAAGCAAACTGATAGTTTGCGAGGGATGCAGGAGATGCCTGGTTGAGTGTCGCCGAGTCGTCGCAAACTAACAGTTTGCTTTACAGCCCGTAGGCATGGCTATGGTTGCCCGTGCTCGTCCTGGCATATAGTCTTTCTTGCCATCACTGATACCCGGAGTGCGAGAACTACTCAGATGTTTCCAAACCTGAGCGAAGACTTACGACGTTACGGAGGGCCGTGGGATCAATTCAAGGCGTTGCTGCTGGCACCGCGCGTCTGGGCACTCGTCGCCTACAGATTCAGACGGTGGGCCTACACTTCTCAATTGCCTTCCATCCTCCGACTGCCGCTTGGTGCTGGTGGGCGTCTATTGGCTGGTTTCGTCGAAGCAGTTACGCATATCGAATTGCCTCCCCAGGCGCTGATCGGACCCGGGCTTTTCTTTCCACACCCCGGTTATGTAATCGTGGCCAGTAACGCCAGTATCGGTCGCCATTGTACGTTGACCCAGGGGGTAACGATCGGACACCGCGCCGGCGGGCGGGAGTCGTCGATGACTAGTCCCGTAATTGGCAACCGCGTTTATATCGGACCAGGAGCAGCCATACTTGGCCCGGTGGAAATTGGAGATGACGTATTGATTGGCGCAAACGCTGTCGTAGTTAATTCGGTCTCAGTTCGCGCGGTTGTGGTCGGCAACCCGGCGCAGGTGATATCGGAACGGGGTTCGTTTGACCTGATTAGTTATCCGTCGATGGGACAAGATGTCGAACGCCGGGCCGCGTTAAATGAAGCGAGATAGTGTCGAACCACCGAAACCTTTATGGCGACCGAAACGCTACACTCCAACCCCATCGCTGACATGGCCCCTCGAGTCGGGGGCGATATTGAGTTCTCGATCGTGATGCCCTGCCTTAACGAAGCCGAGACATTGGCCGTGTGTATTCAGAAGGCGCAACGCTCCCTCGCTGAGAACAACGTCGCCGGTGAAATCATCATTGCCGACAACGGCAGTTCCGACGGCTCTCAAAAGATGGCTACCGACTTAGGCGCCCGAGTGGTAGACGTAAAAGCACGCGGATACGGGAATGCACTCCTGGGTGGGATTGCAGCGGCGCGCGGAAAATACGTGATCATGGGCGACGCCGACGATAGTTACGACTTTGCCGGCCTCGGCCCCTTTATCCGCAGGCTGCGTGAGGGCAATGACCTGGTTATGGGCAACCGTTTCCTCGGCGGGATTAAGCCCGGCGCGATGCCGCCGCTGCACCGCTACCTGGGGAATCCGGTGCTCACGACGATTGGCCGGCTGTTCTTTCGCAGCCCGGTCGGCGACTTCCATTGCGGCCTCCGCGGTTTTAGTAAAGCAGCGGTGACGAGTCTGAACCTGCAAACCACGGGGATGGAGTTTGCGAGCGAGATGGTAGTCAAAGCGACCCTTCATGGAATGCGGATCGCCGAGGTCCCCACCACCTTATCGCCTGATGGCCGCACGCGCGCTCCGCACCTTCGCAGCTGGCGTGATGGCTGGCGGCACCTGAGATTTCTTCTCCTCTACAGTCCGCGCTGGTTGTTCCTTTATCCCGGGGCGCTGCTGATGCTAGCCGGCCTTGCGGTCATGCTCTGGCTGGTTCCTGGTCCACAGAAAGTCGGGCGGGTCACCTTCGACGTGCATACGCTGTTGTACGGCGCCGCCGCTATCATCATCGGGTTTCAGTCGATTCTCTTTGCCGTGTTCACCAAGATCTTCGCTATCAGCGAGGGACTGCTGCCGGAAGACGAACGATTGAATCGTACCTTTGGATATATAACGTTGGAAGTCGGTTTGATTGCGGGACTGCTACTGATAATTGCCGGCCTAGGTGGGACCGGCTATGCCTACTGGTACTGGGACCGTCTCTCATTCGGAAATCTTGACCCGCGGCAAACGATGCGCATAGTCATTCCCGCGGTGACTTGCCTGACGGTCGGACTCCAGACGCTATTCTCCAGCTTCTTTCTCAGCATACTCGGCTTGAAGCGGCGCCAGGCCGGGGGCGACTGAGCCATAGGACCCACTATCACTTTGCGATCATCTGACCAAACCAGGAACCACTACCTGATCGAGAAAGAACTGGCGTCGCGCCTCCGGGCTGCCACGAAGGACGAGCGGCGAGAACTCTACACCTCGCTATATGACGAGTTGTTTAGAAGAGTTCCGGACCACCCGCAAATAGCGCTGGGGCCGGAGGCCACTCATAGTGACGTTCATCACCGCCTGGCCCTGCTCCGAAAGTATCTACATCCGAATGCGACCTACCTCGAGATTGGACCGGGCGACTGCGCCTTAGCAATTGAAGTAGCCAAACTGGTGCGCAAAGTTTATGCAGTCGACGTGTCGAATGAGATCACCAAGTCAGTTGAGCTTCCCAGCAACGTCGAACTGATCATTTCAGATGGATCGAGTATCCCGGTTCCAGCCGGCAGCATTGACATCGCCTACAGCGATCAGGTCATGGAACATCTGCATCCTGACGACGCAATCGATCAACTGAGAAATATCCACCAGTCGCTGGCCCCGGGTGGGAACTATGTCTGCATTACTCCCAATCGACTTTCCGGCCCGCATGATGTGTCCCAGTATTTTGACGACGTCGCCACCGGCTTTCATCTGAAGGAATATTCGGCAGCCGAGTTGTCGAGCATGTTTAAGGCAGCCGGATTTCGCGAACTGCAAATGCTTGTGGGAGCCCGTGGATTTCAGATGAGTACCCCGCCGGCATTGGTCTCAGCACTGGAATCGCTGTTAGCGCTCGCGCCACATCGCCTGGGAAGAACTCTTGCGCGCGGGTTACCATTGAGATTGATCCTCGGAGTAAAGCTGGTCGGAAGAAAATAGCGCATTCTCCTTAGGGACGGGCAGACGATCCACGAAACGACACGAACTAACTGAACTGAAGTTTTCGTGCGCTTCGGGTAATTCGCGGGTCGTTTATTTCGTGGCCACCGAATATCACCAAAGTGCAGGGACTGGCGATACAGTGAAGGCGGTCGAACATTCCATCTATCAAACCGGAGAATACGTGGAGCGGAACCCTACGTATCACGTAGAGGATTCGCCCTGGAAAGCCCAACACATTCTCAGCCTGATGCAAAAGAACGCCCTGCAGCCGCGGACGATCTGCGAGATAGGTTGCGGAGCTGGGGAAATATTGCGGCAGCTTCAGTCATGGCTTC
>DATKIS010000842.1:0-4493 GCA_035543975.1 Pyrinomonadaceae bacterium | reverse complement strand
CAACACGGCTACCGTCAGCGCAGCCACCACTGATATCAACGGAACCAACAACTCCAGCACCACCACCACCACGGTTGGATCGCTGCCTGATCTAACGATTACCAAGACCCACACCGGAAGTTTCACGGCGGGGCAGACCGGCGCCACCTACACCATCAGAGTGACCAACTCTGGGACCGGACCGACGAACGGCAGCCTCGTAACGGTTACTGACGTGGTGCCCATGGGCTTGACCCCGACCGGACCAAACGGTGTGGTCGGCGGATGGAGCTGTGGAATTAATGGACAAACGGTGACTTGTGTCCGCAGTGACGTATTGCCTGGCGGGAGCAGTTATCCGGATATCACGTTGACGGTGAACGTAGCCAACCCGGCGCCTTTGAGTGTGACCAACACGGCGACGGTATCAGGTGGCGGCGAGAGCAACACGAGCAACAACTCGGCCAGCGATCCCACCAGCATTATCTGCAACCAGAACTTCGCGCTAAATAACCCGAGTCCGTTGATGATCAGCCGGTTCCGCATGAACGGGCCCGGGGGGCCACAAGATGAATTCGTAGAGATCTACAATCCGGCCACTTCGCCGCACACAGTCGCTTCGGGAAATTGTGGTGGTGGCGGCTATGGAGTCTATGCCTCGGCCGGCAACGGTACGACTTCCAACAGCGTTGCGCTGGTTTGCCAGATACCAAACGGGACCGTGATTCCGGCCGGGGGTTACTACCTGTGCACGGGAGTGGCCTATACCTTGAACAATCTGGGTCGCAACGGCGGCGCTGAGGGGGCCACGGCTGTAGGCGATGCCGCCATCGGCTGCAACGGCCAGTGCAACGCTGATATTCCCAACGATGCAGGCCTGGCGTTGATGAACGTAAATCAGGGCGTTACGTTGACCTTTAGCGGGTTCGACGGCGGCGTGCCGGTTGACGGTTTGATTATTTACGACAAGCTCGGTTTCGCGCCTTATGGGCCAGGGGCGCCGGCTCCGACTCGGCCTTCGCTGGCCAGTAACTTCTGTGAAGGAGGCGTTTGTCTCCAGCCGGTCGGCGATGCCAGCACCGGAGCTCCCTGCAACAATCCCACCGGGTTGTTCCCGGTCTTCCCGTCGCCACCGGCCTGTTATGGGCTGGCGGGGCAATACGAGTTCCTGCGACGTCAGACAACATTTGACGCAAACCTGGGTACCGTTCATCAGGATACCAACAAGAATCCGGATGACTTCATCCTGCTGGCGCCCAACTCTTCTTTCAACATGGGACTCGGGGTCACCGGAGTTTCGGGAGTTAGTTCGGTGCTCGGAGCTGCCGTCCCGCAAAACTCGACCGCACCTCCAGACCGGCCCAGGGTCGACTTTACCCAGGCTCCCTTTGATGGTGTTAACCAACTGGGACCGCCCAACGCAGAGCGCAATTACACGTATGATCCGACCGTGCTCAATACCGCGAATGACCCGTTAGGTACCTTTGTTCTCCGGCTGCGGTACACAAACAACAGCGGCAGACCAATAACCCCGTTGCGATTTAGAGTGGACAATCTGGCGACGCTGTGTGGCCCGCAAAACGCAGCGGCGCTGGTGGGAACCGGGAAAGCGAAAAACCTCTCGCCCACGCCAGACTGCGGCGGCGAAGCGTTCACTTCGATCCTCAAGCTGTTGAACTCGACGACCGAGATTGTGGTCGATAGCGGAGGGGTTGCGCGCACCGTCTTCGGTACCGTGATGGAAGACCTCAGTGTCGGCGCTCCGCCTGCCCCTGGTCCGCTGTCGCCGTATGGTGGTGGCGTTGACAACACCCTCATCGTCAATCCGTCCAGCAACAACGCTTCAGTGGGCGACGGAGTTACGGGAGGAACGGGATTGTTCAATATCGTTGGTTTTTCAAGCGCGCCGGCAAATGTGATGAGGATCAAGCTGAAGTTTGGAGTGGTGCGGGGAGGACGGTTTATCCTACTGCTCACCCCAATGGCCAAACTTGGCCCGACGCCATTGCCGGGAGTGAGTTCAGGAGACCAGCCTGAGCAGTAGCCCGGTCTTCAGATGGTCGACGCCAACAGGTGTTTAGAGTCCAACCTTCAGGTTGCAGCTCGCGATAAGGGTCATGCCGGGCCAGTATCGCAAGCGCACGCCAAAGCTGGATCTACTGCCCAACAGGTGTTTAGAGTTCAACCTTTATTAGGTTGCTGCTCGCGATACATGAATGCCGGGGACTCTAAAAACGATTCAATTTGACGAACCTCAGCACTTGTAATAATGTAATCGCACTTCTAGCGTATGACTGCTTTCTTGAAATAGCGTCATCTCGGTAACAAGTAATTGACAAGGCGGATGTATTCTGTAAGTTGAGTCTCGCCTCCAGAGAAATGTGTTTGTTGTCGCTTATTCCCAAGTAAGCATACACGTTTCAAGCACGACCACCTCGTTGACGTCTCAAACCGGCAGCGAGCAGATCCAGCGGGATCAAACACGTGACTTAAAGCACGTCCTCTCGCACGAATAATCAAACAACTGTTAATAGCGTAGCCGGAGTCATGGTCCGTCTGCAGAGCTTTGCGTCTGCGGTTGGTAGCCACGGCCACAGGTCCTCTGCCTTGGAGATCGCGTGTCTACCGTCTTTGATGGATCGAGGGAAATCGAGCGAGTTAATCGCACAAAAGTTTGAGCCGTAATAGTAACAAGGAGTCCGATGAAGAATAGAAACCCCCGCAATGCGAATCGAAACCGAAAAAATACGTCCGCCCGGATGCGTCTCATAGTCATTACGCTTTTATTTGTCGGCTGCACCGTTGCCCTCGCTTTGGGTAGTTTGATGCCCTTCGATCGATTTCGGGCTTCAGCCCAACAACAGCGCGACCAGAGTCTCGCAGACAGGCCTGCGATCAAGAACGCCCAGGGTGGAGAAGAGTTAAGCGAAAGCGTGCGCCAACAAATCTCGGCGTTGATGCAGGAAAAAATGAACCGGACTCCGGCGCAGCGAAAGATGGATTCGCGGCTTATCTACGCGGCCAGGATGGAGCGAGGTGAACGGCTGACGGTTGGCGTTGAAACCCTCGCCGTAGGGGTGGACATCAACGCAGAAGGCAAAGTGATCGTCGATGTCACGGCCAAGGTTGACAAGAGTCTCCTGTCCAAGTTGAAGATTGCGGGAGCGAAGATTATTACCTCGGTTCCTCAATACCGCACGGTGCAGGTAGAGGTAAGTCTCGACGCGGTTGAGACCATCGCCGCCTTCCCCGAAGTTATTTTCGTCCAGCCAAAGCAAGATCCTATTTTCTGGCAAGAGCCGGGCCCATCGGCCAAGAAGGGCACAGTTGATCCTGACCACCTGAGTCGGACTCGGCCAGGATTTGAGGAGCGCGAAAAGAATATTCGCCGGCAAGTAATACAGGCACTCAATGATTTTCAACTCGACTCCTACACCTCCGCGAACGGGGGTGTGCGCAAGTCGGAAGCTGACAAAACGCACAAGGTGGAGCTGGCGCGCAACTCCTACGGCTTTAATGGCGACGGCATAAAGATCGGCGTGCTCTCTAACGGCGTTCGTAATCTCGCTGCGGCTCAAGCGTCTGGCGATCTCGGCCCTGTCACAGTCCTTCCCGGCCAGAGCGGCACGGCCCCCGGGCAGTGCGCTACCAACGCAACCTGCGATGAAGGCACGGCCATGCTCGAGCTCATCCACGATCTCGCCCCCGGTGCACAACTCTTCTACGCTACGGCGCTGCCTACCTCCGCCAACTTCGCGCAGAATATTCGGAACCTGCGTACGGCCGGCTGCGACATCATCGTGGATGATGTTTTCTACTTTGCGGAATCACCGTTTCAGGATGGCCAGGGTCCGCTAATTGTTTCCCCGACCAACGGCGGAGTCATCGCGCAAGCCGTCAACGACGTCACCGCTTCCGGCGCACTCTATTTTTCCTCCGCCGGCAACTCCGGCAATAAGAATGACGGTACGTCGGGAGTGTGGGAGGGCGACTTCGTGGACGGCGGCGACGCCCCCGCGCCAATCGGCGCTGTCAACGGCCGCGTCCACCAGTTTCCCGCTGATGGAGTGATCCCAGCTCAGACCTTCAACTCGGTGACCCTTTCCGGTGGTCCACTCATCCTGAACTGGTCTGATCCGCTGGGCGGGTCTAACAATGACTACGATCTCTATGTGCTTAACTCAACCGGCACCACTGTTCTCGCGGCCTCGACCTCCTCGCAGGATGGCACCCAGGATCCCTACGAAATTGTTAATGCGACGCTAGGCACAACTTTGCGGATCGTCGTGGTTAAGTTCTCGGGTGCGAACCGCTTCCTGCACGTTTCTCTGAGCCGTGGGCGGATTGCGGTGAACACGCCTGGAATTACCTCAGGACATAGTTCGGGAGCGGATGCGTTCTCGGTTGCTGCAACGCCAGCTATCGGACCGTTTCCAAATCCCTTTAACTCGGCAAACGTGGTCGAGACATTTTCTTCGGATGGGCCGCGCCGTATGTTTTTCCAGGGTGACGGT
>DATKIS010000841.1:0-2381 GCA_035543975.1 Pyrinomonadaceae bacterium | reverse complement strand
TTGCAAAGTCGCGATCGCGTCTTCAGTAACGTAGGGAGGGTTTGAAACAATCAGATCAAACTGTTCTCGACCCAAGCCCTGTTTCGCCTGCTGGTCTAACGCTCCAAAACCATCGGAAGCCAAAAAGGCTATCTGGTCCGTTACCCCATGCCGCGCAGCATTTCGTTTCGCTACCTCGATCGCCGCCTCAGAAATATCTATGGCCACGATCCGAAGATCCGGATGGTTGATTAGAAGTTGATGCGCCAAACTGATTGCAACACAACCAGAGCCGGTGCCGACGTCGCAAATCCTGATAGCGGCTGGGGCGCTCGGGACTAATTGGAGCGCCTTCTCCACCAGCAATTCCGTCTCCGGCCTCGGAATCAGCACGTCCGCCGTCACTTCAAAATCGAGCCCGAAAAACTCCTGGTGCCCGGTGATGTATTGCAGTGGCTTACCAGCAGATCGAGCCTCAACGCCACTAAGAAACTCTCCTAGTTCCTCAGCGGTGATTGGATCGTCTGCGTGGCTGACTATGAAGGTGCGATCTTGACCGATGACGTAGGCCAGGAGGGATCCGGCTTCCCGACGGGCCTCGGGCACGCCGGCCTTTCGCAGTAGGTGCGCCCCTTGTAGTATTGCTTCAGCTATCGAAGTCGGCATCAGTTTGAGGTAAAGCAAACTGTTAGTTTGCTGTGACTCCAGTTACACAAAACCAGGAATTGGACTTGGCCCCTTGACCAGCAATTGTGCTAACCAGCGATTGTTCTGCTGCCCAGGTCGACGCCAACGAAACCTGCCGCAAACTAACAGTTTGCGTTACGAAGAAACTCCGTCACTTCTTGCTCTCGCGGTAACGAGGTTCGGGCGCCCAACTCGCGACATTTCAATGCGGCTACTGCGTTCGCCAGCTGCAGACTTCTCTCCACATCCTGGCCGGTCAATACCCCGTACAAGAGTCCGCCATGAAAGGCATCGCCCGCACCAGTAGTATCAACGCAACCTCCCGGCACTTCGTAAGCCGGCGCCTCGATGAATTGTCCCTCGCAATAGAGCATCGCGCCGCGGTTGCCCAGGGTCATTCCGACTACTGCGCAACCGTAGCGAGCTCTTAGTTCAACCAGCGATGCCTTTTCATCGAGGATACCGGTAAAGCGTTCGGGGAACTCGCGAGAAACCACCAGGACATCGATGAGTGGGAGCAACTCCGCTAACCCGTCGCAGGTATTTTCGATGTCGGCCGAGACAATAGTTTCCTCACTGCGAGCTGATTGGGCCATGCGAGCCCCTGCCAACGGATCGTGTCCGTCGAGATGCAGCACGCGTCCTCGCTTAGCCAAAGCGGCCGGCGCTTCATCCGCCGCATAGCTAAGCCGCTCGTCCCGATCCCAAATGATGGTGCGCTCGCCGTTGTGTGCATCGATGAAGACAAAAGCCAGTTGGTTGTGGGCGCCGTCCACGACTTCAGTGAATTCGAGATCTACGCCCTCGGCTTGCAGGGCAGTAAGACCAAACTGACCTTCCGTGTCAGAACCAAACCGTCCGGCGTAGGCGGTCTTGAAGCCCAGTCGCTGCAACGCCACCATGGTCGAGGCTGCTTGCCCACCCGCCGTCTGTTTGTGTTCGAGCAAACGTACCTTGGTGTCGAAGTCGGGATATTGCGGCACTACGATCAGGTGATCGACGGCGTTGAGACCAAAACCGACGGCTTCGAATGGCTTATTTTTCGGTAAGCTAAAAGGAAAATTCATGGTGAGAGCGTTGGCGATCCCCTTGGTTCGTCTACCTTCGTGTCATTTCGTGGTTCGTTATCGAGTTAGTTTTCACTGAGTTGCTGGGCTAGAATGTACCAGCAACATTCAATTTAGAAGTATCAAGCAAGTGACATTAGCCGAAAAACTCAAAGAAATTCCAACCTCCGCCGGCGTTTATCTTTACAAGGACAGCTCCGGCAAAATCATCTACATCGGCAAGGCGAAGCGCCTGCGCAGCCGCGTGCGCTCGTATTTCCAGGCGCGACCGTTTGACCGCAAAACCGACGCTCTCGTAAGACAAATTGCCGACGTCGAGGTCATTGTCACCGACAATGAAGTGGAAGCTTTGATCCTGGAAGCAACGCTCACCAAGAAACACAAGCCTCGCTACAACGTCAATCTAAAAGACGACAAATCGTATCCGCATCTGAAGTTGACTATCAACGAGCCTTTTCCCAAGGCTGTGATTACGCGCCGGATTCAGAAGGACGGCGCTCTCTATTTCGGACCTTTCCTGCCCGCCAGCATGGCGCGAAGAACCATCGACGTAATCAACCGGACTTTCCAGCTGCGCACCTGCGACATTGAAATCAATGGCAAGGCGCCGCGCCCGTGTCTTGAATATCACATCAAACGCTGCCTTGG
>DATKIS010000840.1:0-3607 GCA_035543975.1 Pyrinomonadaceae bacterium | reverse complement strand
TTTGGATCCCAGGCTGAGCGAGGCCCACAACCTGCTTGGAGTTGCTTATGACAAAAAAGGCCTGGGTGACCGGGCCAAGGATTCCTATGAACGCGCTGTAAAGGAAGAGCCGGAAGATGCCCAGACGCTAAACAACCTCGGCTTTTCCCTCTATCAGAATGGAAACTACCGCGCTGCCGTAGACCGCTTGAAGCGTGCGGCAAAACTCGCTCCCACCGATGAACGCATCCTCAATAATCTGGGGCTCGCCCTGTGCCGGCTCGGAAAGTTTCAGGAGGCCTTCAAGAGTTTCGCGCGAGCCGCTGGTCCACTCACCGGCAACCTCAACACAGGCAGAATGCTCGAGAGATTTGGCCGCGATGACGACGCGATCAAGTATTACGAAGACGCGCGCCGCATCGATCCAACCTCGACTTTTGCCGTGCAGCGGCTCGCTAATCTCTACAAGCGAACCGGCCGAACCGATCCGGCGACACCCAGCGGCAACGCGCTAAACGGTGTTTCAGCAGCCATCACGGCGGAGGGAAGGTAGAACAAAGTTCCTGCCTAATCTCTGGATGAATTAAAACTACGGACAGACTGGAATGCCGGTCTTACAAACCCCTGGAAACGACTCATGAGTCAAACAACCATACTTTCTCGCGCTGAAGTGGAAGCGATGGGTCCGCCCGTTCCTGAGGAGATCGCCGACCTGGGGGTCGGAGAAGGCTTCCTTTGCGACCTCGCGCTCAAACACGTCGCTATGATACCGGAACCGACAACCGCCGCGATTGCTGAACGGCTGAGTTTGCCCCGGGCATTGACCGAAGAGATTCTGCAAAAGCTCTATCGCGAGAAGCTCATTGAAGTTCGGTTGCAAACGACGATCGGCGCCACTCGATACGCGATGCTTGACCACGGTTGGGATCGCCTGGTGCGGCTGCTCGCCGTTTGCGGGTATAGCGGAGCGGCGCCCGTTTCTCTAAACGACTACGCCCATATGATGCGTTTGCAATCGATACCTTCGCATCCGGCGTCGATGGAGACGGTCAGATCTGCATTTCATGATCTGATTCTCCCGGAATCGCTCTTGCAGACACTCGGCTGTGTAATCAATTCCAGACGATCACTGTTCCTGACTGGAGTGCCGGGCACCGGAAAAACCGCAGTCGCCGAGCGAATAAACGGGGCATTACCCGGAGCGATTTGGATACCCTACGCGGTTGAAATTGACGGACAAATCATTCGCGTTTTTGATTCCCACTGCCATCGGGTCGCTTCCGCGGACGTCACTCCGCTTGAGTATGACCGGCGTTGGGTCCTCATCCATCGTCCGCTTGTAGTAGTTGGGGGTGAGTTAACCCTCGAAAACGCCGACCTAACCTGGAGTCACGCGGCCAAGTTTTACGAAGCGCCGTTTCAAATGAAATCAAACGGCGGGACGCTGGTGATTGACGACTTTGGCCGCCAACGGGTCGCGCCGCAGGATCTGCTTAATCGCTGGATCGTGCCGCTCGAACGGCGAGTTGACTATCTCTCATTGCACACCGGAAAAAAGATCGAAGTTCCATTTGAGCAGCTGGTGGTTTTCTCCACGAACCTGGATGAGAACGATCTGGCTGACCAGGCGTTCTTGAGACGCATGGGTTACCGCGCTCGGGTCGAACCGCCAACGCCCCATGCTTATTCCGAGATTTTCCGGCGGCAGGCCTACACGCGTGGAATTCGATTTGAGCAATCCGTGCTCGATCACATTATCGACAAGTATCGGATTGAGCGCCGGGTGATGAAGGGGTGCGAGCCGCGAGACTTGCTGGATCGGGCAACGGACATATGCCTGTTTGAAGGCCAGGCGCTGGAGCTGACCTCGCCGATATTGGACATTGCCTGGAAGAACTACTTCGGTACCACGCACACTTTTGAGGCGACACCGGCGAGAGCGATGCAAAGAAGCTCAGCTGACCCGCTGGAGTTATGAAGTGGAAAAGGGCGGAACTGTTTCCGAGCCGAGGCAGATCCGTCGTCCAGATCCTGAACTACGTCTATTCGCGGCATAAAGTTGAAAGTTACTCAAACATCATCTCCTGGATCTTGACTGAAAGTCTCTGGGTCAGGTAGGCGGGCTTGCCCCCGCTGGTTAGGAAAACGCAAGCAAATGCTGCAAATGACATCCCTACCGAAATCAATTTATCCTGCGCTCCTGCCAATCCTATTGTTGATTGGTTCTCCTGTCGCGTATGGCCAAACCAAACCTGACCCTGTGACAGTCGTGGGTGTAGCTCCCATTCAGGCTTCTCAGGTAGTAGTAAAACTGATCGACAGCAGCAGCATCGCCGCCGATGAAGCTTGGGAAAGCGAGCAGGGAGTTTGGTATCGACGAGGTGGAATGAGTCACCTCCTAACGCGTGATCGGGTAAAAACAATTGAACGAGGTTCCAATGCTCGCCCCAGTGCGAATCATCAGGTCGCCAGGATTGTCGCTGCTCCCGATTCGGACAGTGCTCCACTCGGCCCTGATAGTTCGAAGGTTGGGCCGGTATGGATTTATCTGGTGGGTGGCGCGCGTGTCGAGGCCGACGACGCGGTGGAGTCGGCGTCAGGTGTCTGGTACCGGCGAGGGTCCTTATCGATTTTTGTTGAGCGGGCTCGGATCGATCATCTGGAACGGGAGGCTTTGGAAACTGTAGCCGAATCCGACTCTACTTCGAAGAAAGCACTGGGCTGGACTACCGGGAATTCGAAGATTGACAGTTTGATCAAGCAAAACGGCGCAAAGCACGGCGTCGACCCCTATCTGATATTTTGCGTGATGGAGCAGGAGTCACACTTCAACACGCGCGCTTTGTCGCCAAAAGGAGCACAGGGCCTGATGCAATTAATGCCGGGAACCGGCCGGCGATTTGGAGTTAGAAAGCCCTCAGATCCGGCACAGAACATCGCTGGGGGAACCCGCTACTTGAAGCAGTTAATGGGTCAGTTTGCCGGCCGGATTGATCTGGTTCTCGCCGGTTACAACGCCGGTGAGGGTGCGGTGATGAAGTTTGGTGGAAAGGTGCCGCCTTATCGAGAGACCCGCGACTATGTGAAACGAATTAGCTACCGCTACCGCCGGGCCAAACCAGCGGTCGTCGCGAAGAGTGGTTCGGGACCTGTCGCCGGATTCTGAATAGTAGTCGGGATGCTTGCTTAGAGAAGACTAAATGCGAAGTACTGTAACCAGGTTCACTCTTGTTTTGGCCATGTTGGGCTCGACGACCCTGTTCGTTGCCGGCCAGCGAGTGGCGGAAATTCCGCTTACTAATACAGCTGTGGTGAAACTGGTGCGTGCCGGGTTCAAAGAGAAAACTGTGATAGCGATTATTCGCAGCCGGCGAAACTCATTCAATCTCGAGCCAGACAAGTTGATTGAGCTGAAACGCAATGGAGTGACCGAAAACATTATCCTCGCGATGTTGGCTCAAGACGACTCCTTCGTCTTTTCGGATGACGACTGGAGCAACGATTCTGATTTTGGGAGAAGTAACAAGGCCGGTGGCGTGAATCCTTCAGGCCAGGACGGAGGTACAGACATTTTCGGTGGACGCCAGGGCTCCAATAGCCAGAGTCGCAGTCGCGGACTTAATGGCTC
>DATKIS010000839.1:0-7916 GCA_035543975.1 Pyrinomonadaceae bacterium | reverse complement strand
AAACTCCACGCAGGATGGCACCCAGGATCCCTTCGAGATTGTTAATGCGACGCTAGGCACAACTTTGCGGATCGTGGTGGTCAAGTTCTCGGGGGCGAGCCGCTTCCTGCACGTATCTTTGAGCCGCGGGCGAATCGCCGTGAACACCCCTGGAATTACCTCAGGGCATAGTTCGGGAGCGGATGCGTTCGCAGTCGCCGCGACGCCCGCCATCGGGCCGTTTCCAAATCCCTTTAACTCGGCAAACGTGGTCGAGACATTTTCTTCGGATGGGCCGCGCCGTATGTTTTTCCAGGGTGACGGTACCTTGTTTACCCCTGGAGACCTTTCAGCCACGGGCGGGATTGTGCGTCAGAAGCCGGATATCACGGCTGCTGACGGTGCGGCCGTCACCGGTGCAGGTGGTTTCGGCATCCAGTTCTTCGGTACGTCGGCAGCTGCGCCCCACGCCGCAGCCATCGCCGGTCTCTTGAAGTCGGCGAACCCCGCGCTTACGCCCGCGCAGATTCGCACTGCGCTGACCAGTACCGCAATCGACATTGAAGCGGCCGGCGTGGATCGCGATTCCGGCGTCGGCATTGTCATGGCCGACGCCGCGGTGGCCTCCATCGGCGTGGTTGCCGGAGCGGCAAACCTGACGCTGGGAACAGCGACCGTCACAGATGTCGGCGGCAATACCAACGGGTTCATTGAGCCCGGCGAGCGTGCGACCCTCGATATCCCATTGCTCAACTCGGGCATCAATCCCGCTACCAGCGTTACGGCGACCCTGAGCACGACCACTCCGGGGGTGGTTATTACCCCTTCAGCGACGCGCGGCTATCCAGACATTCCGGCGACCAGTGGAACCTCAACCAACGCGACGCCATTCGAGTTTGTGCTGCAGCAGGGAGCGACCTACGGAACCAATATCGACTTCGTGCTGACAGTTGACTACAACGGCACCATTCGCACGTTTCCGTTCACCATTCCCACCGGTCAACTGACCAACATCTCGGGTGTCCTCGATACGACGGCGAATGCCGCCGGAAGTAACTACACGGCAGCTACCGGCACGCAGACAGGCCGGCTCAATTTCACCTTCCCGGTTTCGACTTGCGGAAGTACCAAGACGAACCCCGGCCCGACGTCGGCCCTTCTGCGACGCTATGACGCTTACACTTTCACGAACACTTCGGCTTCGCCTATTTGCGCGACGATAGTTCTGACGCATTCAGCCAATGCGCTCATTCATGCAGTCGCCTATTTGCCAACCTTCACGCCGGCGACTCCAGCCGTGGGTTACGCGGGGGATGGTGGTGGTTCTACTACGAGTGGCGCCGGCACCGCGCAGCTATTCTCCATTACCGTGCCTGCGACGAGTACGTTCACGGTTGTTGTCAGCGAGAGTAATCAAAATGGCGCCTTGGGCGTGGCCTATAACCTGAGAGTAACCGGTCTGCCGGCCGCTGCCGTGCCCGCAAATCAGCCACCGGTCAACACGGTACCGGGCGCGCAGATTACGAATGAAGATACGGCGTTGGTATTTACCGGAGCTACCGCTATCTCCACCTCCGATCCCGACGCTGGGGGAAATTCTGTCAAGGCCACCCTGACCGCCACGAATGGTTCGTTTAGTTTGGGTGGAACTACGGGACTAACTTTCAGCCCGGTAGGGGCCGGTAATGACGGCACTAACGATACTCAGATGATCTTCACCGGCTCGATCGCCAACATAAATACGGCGCTCAACAATCTGAGCTTTAGTCCAACACCAAACTACAACGGCCCTGCGAATCTGCAGATTAAGGTGGAGGATCAGAATTTCACCGGCACCGGGGGCAATCAGATCGACACCGATGACATCGCCATTACGGTTAACGCCGTGAACGATGTTCCGTCGTTCACCAAGGGTGCAGACCAAACTGTACTGGAAGATTCTGCACAGACTGTACCCAGATGGGCCACTGCAATCTCAGCGGGCCCAGCGAACGAGTCGGGCCAGGCTTTGACATTCCTAATCCAGAACAACACTAACCCCGGCTTATTCTCCACCGGACCGGCGATCAGTTCGACCGGAACGTTGACTTATACGCCGGCGACGAATGCCAGCGGCTCGGCCACGATTACGACAGCTTTGATGGACAATGGCGGTGGAGCGGACACTTCTGCATCGCAGACGTTTGTCATCAACGTAACAGCAGTAAACGACGTACCGTCGTTTACTAAAGGCCCGGATCAGACCGTGCTTGAAGATTCCGGTGCGCAGAGCGTTCCCAGTTGGGCCACTGCAATCTCAGCGGGCCCAGCGGACGAGTCGGGCCAGGCGTTGACATTCCTAGTCCAGAACAACAGTAACCCCGGCTTCTTCTCAGCCGGGCCTGCGATTAGTTCGACCGGGACCCTGACCTATACGCCGGCGGCGAATGCCAGCGGCTCGGCCACCATCACGATAGCGCTAAAGGACAATGGTGGTGGTACGGACACTTCGGCGTCGCAGACGTTTGTCATCAACTTAACGGCCGTCAATGACGTCCCCTCGTTTACGAAGGGACCAAACCAAACCGTGCCCGAAGATGCGGGTGCGCAGAGCGTGTCAGGCTGGGCCACGAGCATCTCGCCTGGGGCGCCTGACGAGTTGGGTCAGACCCTGACATTCCTGATCCAGAACAATACCAACCCGAGCTTGTTCTCAGCCGGGCCGGCTATTAGTTCGATCGGAACCTTGACCTATACACCGGCGGCGAATGCCAGCGGCTCCGCCACCATCACGATCGCGTTGAAGGACAATGGAGGCGGAACGGATACATCGCCGTCTCAAACTTTTGGGATCACCGTGACGGATGTTAATGATGCGCCCGCAACGGTCAATGAGACGTTGCCGAACATCGCTGAGGACTCGGGGCCGCGACTGATCGGGGCTGGCACCCTGGTGGGCAATGATTCGAAAGGTGGGCCTGACGAAAACGGGCAAATCCTGACAATCAAGACGGTCAGCAACGCAGAAGGCGGCACGGTGGCCATCGTGGACGGCGATGTAGTGTTCACGCCTGCGGCCAACTACAGTGGACCGGCAATCTTCTCCTACACAGTGGAAGACAATGGCACCACGAACGGTTCACCTGATCCCAAGACGAGCGGACCAGCGGTGGTGCAGTTCAACATCACTGAGGTCAATGACGCGCCGACGGCAGTCAATGATGCGCTCTCGAGCGTGGCTGAGGATTCCGGTCAACGTACGATTCCGGCTTCGGTCTTAACCGCGAATGATTCGAAGGGCCCGGCGAATGAAAGTGGCCAGACCCTGATAATCAAGACCGTGGGTAATGCGGTGGGAGGCACCGTGTCCATCGTCGCGGGTAATGTTGTATTTACGCCGACTGCAAACTATACCGGACCATCGAGCTTCGATTACACGGTCGAAGACAATGGAACCACGAATGGAGTGGCAGCACCGCTGACGAGCCCGGCAGCCACTGCCAGCTTCAGCACCACTGCGGTGGCCGACACGCCGTCGGTGACCGATGCGACGGCCAATGCGAACACGCAGTCCACCTTGGGTCTGGTTATTTCGCGCAATCCGGCTGACGGAGCTGAGGTAACCCACTTCAAGATTACCGGCATCACGGCCGGCACATTGTTCAAGAACAACGGCACCACGGTCATCAACAACGGCGACTTCATCACGTTTGCCGAAGGCAATGCGGGATTGAAGTTTACTCCCGGTGTCGTCAACGGCAGTTTCCAGGTGCAGGCATCGACGAGCGCCTCAGATGCCGGACTTGGTGGGGATACAGTGCAGGCCACGATCGTGATCAATCCGCTGGGCGGAGTGATTCGGTTCAGCTCGGCTAACTATGGTGTGGCCGAAGCTGCAGGGTTCAGGACGATCACGGTCGAACGCAGTGGCGACACTTCGCAGGCGGTCACCGTGGACTACGCGAGCAGTGACCACAGCGGCACGGCCGACTCCGCTCCATGTACATCGCCGGGTGCCGGGTTCGCGTCATCGCGATGCGACTTCACCACGGCATTAGGCACGCTGCGGTTTGCGGCGGGCGAAACGTCGAAAACCTTCAACGTCCTAATCACTAACGACAACTACGTGGAAGGACCGGAGACGCTTGACCTGACGCTGTCGAGCCCGACGAATGGCGCAGTGTTTGGAGTTCCGCAAACAGCGGTGCTGCAGATAACCGACGACGTATCGGAGCCGACGACCAACCCGATCAATAACTCAGCCGACTTTGTCCGGGCGCAGTATCACGACATCCTTGGTCGCGAACCTGACGCGGCGGGTCTGGCTTTCTGGACTGACAACATCGAGAAGTGCGCGGACCCAGCCCGCCGACCTGCGGGACTAACAGTTGAACAGTGTGTCGATAAACAACGCGAGTCGACGGCGGTCGCGTTCTTCCAGTCGCCGGAGTTCCAGATGACCGGTGGGTATGTCTATCACCTGTATAAGGGCAGTCTCTCGGGAGCGCCTAACTACGATGGTGGTTCACCCGGCTCGTCAGTTGGCCGCTTCCCGACGTTCCTCGAGTTCATGCGCGACATAAGCGCGGTGTCGGAAGGGATCCTGGTGGGTGGTGCGATCTCAGGTGCAGTGGTGGAGGCAAATCGCAATGCGCTGGCGGCAGCGTTTGTGGAGCGACCGGAGTTCGTGGCGAAGTATGGCGGGTTGGACAGCACGCTATACGTGCAGGAGTTGTTCAATACGACGGGCATCGCCGCCACGGCTGCGCAGAAGCAGGCGCTGGTGGACGGCTTGAATAACGCGTCTGAGACACGAGCGAGTGTCTTGAGAAAGGTCGTGGACGGCACGGTGGTCATCAATGAAAGCAACGTGCAGTTCACCACGACTTACGGACAGGCATTCATCAACCAGGAGAACAACCGGTTGTTTGTATTCCTCGAGTACATAGGGTACCTGAGAAGGAATCCTGACCAGGCGGGCTTCGTCTTCTGGCTCGGCAAGTTGAACCAGTTCAACGGCGATCCAGTTCAGGCCGAGATGGTGAAGTCGTTTATCCTGTCGCCCGAGTATCGCTCGCGCTTCGGACAGCCATAGAACAGAGGCGTATAGAGTACAACCCCGGGGTCCCTGCGAGGGCAGCCCGCGTGGGGTGGTGATTCAGGTTGTGTCTTCGTTGCAATAAAGTCGGGATAGGGTTCCTACCAGGCGGCTTCTCTTCCGACATTGCAAGCTAAAGCTTGTACTCTATACGCCTGTACTCAATGCGGAATATCAGGCGTACAGAGTACAACCCCGGGGTCCCCGCACGGCGTGGTGATTCAGGTTGCGTCTTCGTTGCAATAAAGTCGGGATAGGGTTCCTACCAGGCGGCTTCTCTTCCGACATTGCAAGCTAAAGCTTGTACTCTATACGCCTGTACTCAATGCGGAATATCAGGCGTACAGAGTACAACCTTCAGGTTGCGTCCCATTCTGGGTTTTGCCTCGGCACCAAAAATACCTCACATTACAAATAATTTGTTGACTTGCTGGCACGAAGCCACTTTAATTACCGCAGTCAATCAAGCCGGTCGCGCGCCTAGCTAGCCAAGTCCAGAATATTGCCACCCCGGCTCCGTGCTCAGCTGAATATTTTGCATCTCCCCTCCAACCCCTAGGAGTCTATCTATGCGTCCCACCGTTACCCAAGTTTCGAGTCTCCCGAAATCCGCGAAATTGAATAAGGGAAGAATCGGTAGCCAGTTATTCATTCTGTGCGTCGTGCTCGCTTTTGCGATGCTGTTGTTACAGGTAACCACCGGCTCCCAGGGTCGAAACCCGTCTGAAAATCCGCGTGCTTCGGAACCAGCTAACTTAGAAATGGCTGCTGATAAAACTCGCGTGGGAAAGAGTCGCCAACTTCACGTTGAGTATCAGGGCGACGCCAGTGAAGCTTTGAAAAACGGATCCGCCAAGCCACTAACCCTGGCCACCGGAGACTTCAATCTGGACGGCGCCCCGGATCTGGTAACCGGCTACGCTACTTCCGGCGGCATCGTCGCGATGCAGTTTGGGAATATTGACGCTTACGCGCCGAACAGTCCTGCTGCCTACAAGGCACTGCATGAGGGTCGTTCGCCAGCAACCTTCGCAAAGAATGCAAGTACATTTGCCCTTCCCCGCCAACCCGATTTTCTGCTGGTTCAGGATTTTACTGCCGACGGCTTCAAGGACGTGCTGGCGGCGAGCCGCGACGGCTGGCTTTATCTATTGCCGGGTGATGGCTTTGGAGGGTTAGGCATCGCTCAGCCGATGGAAGTGGGGAGCCGGGTAACCTCAATTGCCGCGGGACAGTTTAATAAAGGGGACGGCAAATCTGACCTCGCGGTAGGGTTGGTGGGACCGCAAGGACCGACGGTTCAGGTCTATCAGGGAATAGAAGGCGGTCTTAACAATCAGCCCCTGACCTATTCAATGCCCGATGAAGTGAGCTTTCTGGCCTTGGAGCAGTTTGATGCTGATGGCTTCTCGGATCTGGTTGCGGCGTCTGGTGATCACGTGGTCATCATTCATGGTCAGCCCGCGAAGCTGGCCGGTAGCGTTGGAAACACAGAGGCCCAAAGGGAGACGGTAGACGTAGGCTTTCGCGTGCGCTCGGCGACGGTCGGTGAATTTGTTTGGGATAGGGAGGCGCAAAGAGAAATAGCTCTGCTGGCGGAAGACGGGACCACTCATGTTTTGCAGCGACGTGATTTGGATACGCGCCCAATGACAGAAGCTGATATTAAGATCCGGGCCGCGCGCCGAGAGTTCAAACCTGAAAGCGCCGGGAAGAGAAGTCTGGAGAGCATCGCCTGGAAGAATCCCGGAGGTCCGGAGTGGCAGGTCACTCAGCACTTGGATGCAACAATACCAGACACGAAGGCACTACAGACACAATCGCTATTAACCCGGATGAAGGTCTATGGTCAGGATGTTGATGGTCTGATGACTCTTGATTCGGCGCGCCAGCAGATCAACATCGTGCCCACGAGGAGTGCTAAGGGCAAGGGTGAGGTCCAGGATATGCGGACCGAGGGCGGGAACGTTCCTGCTCCCCAGGCACTGCCAATAGATGGTGAGCCGGTGGCTGTGCTGGAGCTACCCCGTAAGCTTACCGGCGAACGCGAGATAGTTGTCCTTAACGAAAACACGAACGATATCAAGATCATCGTTATTAATGTTGCCACGGGTATCTCAGTCGACCGATTCGACGATCCGGATCCGACGACAGCCAATACCTGTGGTCCGGGACTAAGCGATTGCAGTCTTCGTGGCGCCACAATGTTCGCCAACACTGCTGCTAATGCTCCCACGACCATTACCGTCCCGGCAGGCACCTACACGCTAACGATCCTAAACACCATTCCAAGCTCGAACGAGGACTCGAGTCTCAGAGGTGATCTGGACATCCGTCTGGATGGGACGATCATGACTGGCGATGGGGCAGCGACGACCATCATCAGATGGGATCCAGGGCTCCCCAGGGGGGCCGTTAGCGGCCTGCGCGACCGGATTTTGGAACTCAACCCCTTAGCCACTCCCAGTTGGGATTTCACGATGTCCGGCGTCACCATGACCGGCGGCGATCGTATGACCTTTAGTGTGTTCCCGTCCGGTGGCGCGATCATCGCGGGTGCCAGCCTTAATACAGTCAACATAAGTAATAGTATTTTCAGTGATAACGCCGCTGAGTCGAACGGCGGGGCTATTACGGATAGCTTTGACACTTCGACGCATCCGATGAATCTTACGGGGTGCACTTTTACCAACAACACAGCTGGTGCTATTGGTGGCGGTCTTAATTATGCAGGACTGAGCCTGACTCTGGCTGGGCACAATTCCTTTACCGGGAATACTGCAAACCAAGGCGGGGCAATCGGCATGACAGATAGCACTGGTGCCGGATCCTTCACCTTGCCAAAGCTGACGGTTACAGG
>DATKIS010000838.1:0-4069 GCA_035543975.1 Pyrinomonadaceae bacterium | reverse complement strand
CCCCTGCCAGTTCATCCACTAAGGCGTAAGGCTCGCGTAAAAACTATCAACAGGTAGATCTTTTTTCAGGAAGAATCTACCAGCGACGCGCACTTTTATTTTGTTTTGGTTTAGTCGTAGTCCGGGGTGCTGAGAAGTGATAGGGCAGCCTCTTTGAGCGTCGGGTCTTCGACCCAGGGCCTTGCCGAAACGAATGTGACCTTGTCGTAAACCAGGACAATCGTTCCCACCGGCAGTAGCTTGCTCACTTCACGGGCGGCAAACATTGGAATGCGAATGCAACCATGGCTGGCTGGTTCGACGGGAACAGACGGGCTTCCGTGAATCGCCACACTGCCGCTGATCGCATTCGGGTAGTAAACCGAACCCAGCGAACCCTTTTCCCAACCGGCAACTTTCTCATAGACAATAAACCTGCCGCGCGGGGTATAGGCGATGCTCTGTTGCCCTTCATCGATAAACGGCAGGTCGTTGCCCGACGAAATAGGAAGAACCCGCACTCCCCCATTCTCGTTGACCATCAGGAGCACCTGACGGTCCAGATCAACTTCAACGTGGCTGTAGCCAGGTTCCCTGGGTTGAGGTGAGGCGCTGCGGCGAATTGCGTCGAGTTCGTCCTGCGTAAGTTGGCCGGTAGTAGGGCGGCCCTCCCATTTCTGAAAGGCGATCAACGCCGACCGCGTAACCGGATCAAGTATTCCGTCGAGCGCTCCGGTCCAATAGCCTAAATCGGAAAGCCGGCGTTCGGTCTCTCTTGTTTGCGCCCGGGTGAGAGTCGCCTGTTGCCTACCGCCAGACTGTGCGGTCGCGGTTGAAATGGCTAAAATCAGAAGTAAGCAGAAGGTGAGAAGGAATCTCATTCCGACCTGTCCTGGGCGCTCAGGTGCACCCACATCGCGATTTACGCCAACGACCGATGATTGCGGGGACACGGGGAGTGCTTCTTTCTATCTCTGATTGAGGGTCAAGTCAAGAAAAGCAAAGCGGTGGGTGGTCTCCTAAATCTGGGAAATACTCTGCGAACCTTTGCGGCTCTTTGCGTACTTTGCGGTAGAAAAGCCCCTTAAGACCGATCACCGCAAAGAGCCCGAAGAGCCGCAATTTTCTCAGAAATAGGCTAACGAGTAATTGCCATCCGACGGCGTTACCCACGAGGGATTTTGCTTTGACCGCGCGGATTCTTTAGAATTCGCCTTAACCACAAGGAAACCTCCAGAAAGGGTATTACTAAATGAAATTTCGTACGCGTCGACTGTTCCTCGCCTTCTTCCTATGTTCCTTAACGCTGAGCGTTTTGGCTCAGAAGCCGGATAAACCATTTCAAAAGTGGAGTAAGGACGAATCTATCAAACTACTGGGCCATTCTCCCTGGGCACAAACCTATCAGTCGCAGGAAGGGATCGCCGCCGCCTCTCGGGACCAGGCCGGCCGGGAGCAGGCAGACTTCGGGCGCCAACGCTCCACTGCTCCGGGTACAGCCGGCTCTGCCAGAACCAGCACTCCGATCCCCGTCGTTGTTCGTCTCCATTCAGCTTTACCGGTTCGTCAGGCTCTGGTTCGACTCCGCCAGCTTTCCGCGAACTACGACAAGATGAGCGAAAACGAGCGCGGCGACTTTGATAAGTCGACGGAAGGCTTTTTGAAATGCTCGATCTGTCAAAGCCATTACGTTGTGACCCTGACCAGATTTGTCGACTCTTCGGGACAAACGATAGAGGAAGGCGTATTTCAGCGAATGACGCTTGATCAGTTGAAGGGGAATGTTTGGTTACTCAACGACAAGGGCGAAAAGCGCGAATTGGTGCAGTTTAACCCGCCCAAAGGGGTAACCGACATGGCAGTGCTTTACTTCGCCCGTCAGGATGAGAAAGGGAAGCCTTTCCTCACCCCGGAAAGCAAAAAGTTTGAGTTAGGATTCAATAGTGCGTTTTTGGGTACTGGCAATCCCTACGGTGCCTGGCTGCCTATTCGTTTTGAATTCGGCGTGAGCAAACTCCTGGTGGATAACCAACTCACCTTTTAGATACGTAGGTTTAAGGACGAGCAATCTTTCATAGGGGCTCCGTTGGTCAACGTAGCCGATCCAACAGCCAAGCTCCGATCCGCATCACAGAGGATGTGACCTGGTTACTACGAGCAGCCCGCTCAGTGTTAAGCTGAGCGGGCGTTATCTTTGGGGATGATTTGTGATCCGATGTCTCTAGAGCTCTATTTTCGGGCGTTCTCCTATGCCACCGTCGGGGTGGCGACCGTAGCATTGACGTTAGCCGGCGGACTGTCCGTTGGCCTGGCCGCCCTCGTGTTGCTGTTCATGGCGGCAGCCTGGATGTTTGAAGACACTAAGTGGCAACTCTCGGAGCGCACTGGCCTGGTGGTGGTCCTGCTCTCGATTCCGCTGTTTTTTGTCGATTGGCATTACCAGAAGACCATCGGCGAGCCGGCGGCCAGAGTCGGGGTCAATGCCCTGGCCCATCTGATCGTTTTCCTGGCGGTGGTGAAGTTACTGCAAGTCAAGAAGGATCGCGATTGGGTTTTTCTGTATCTGATCTCCTTTTTCGAAGTGCTGTTGGCGGCGGGAGTGAGTTTTAGTCCGGTCTTTTTGGGCAGCTTGACGGTGTACCTGCTTTGCGGCCTGTCCACGATCATTGCCTTTGAAATTCAGAAGTCGCGGCGAACCATAGCTCCCAGCGAGACGCTGTTGCTGGTGCCCCCAGATTCGCTCATCTTCAGAAACGCGGCTCGGAGGCGTGGCAAGGGGAACACCGAGGCTCATCGGCTGCCGTTGGTGGCGTTGGGTCTACTGCTATTGATCATCGTGTTGGCCGTCCCTTTGTTCCTGGTCGCGCCGCGCTCAGGTGCGGCGGGCCTGATTCGCGGCGGAGCAGGGCTCACCAACTTCATTGGATTTTCGGACAGCGTAACCTTGGGAGAAATTGGCACTCTCAAGCGCGACAACTCGGTAGTGATGCGGGTTCGGGTAGAGAACCCTCAGCCCGGACGTCAGTTAAGGTGGCGGGGCGTAGCGTTGGATGAATTTACCCTGAAGGGCTGGAAAAAATCGGCGGCGTTACGACTCACGGAACAGCCCAAAGAAGGGCCCGGCCTGATCGGCATTGCGACCATCACGAGCGAAATGCTGAATCGGCTCACTATCCAGACGGTCTTTTTGGAGCCTATACAGTCGCCGGTACTGTTTGCCGCCTACCGGCCCATCGCCATCCAGGGCAACTTCTCCAAGATATGGTTTGATGCTGAAGGAGCGCTGCGCACACCCAAGGGCGAGTCTGAACGAGTGATGTATAAAGCTCGTTCGGATATGACGGAGCCTGACGCGGCAGTCCTGCGGAGTGACGAGAGACGAGACCCCGCAAACTTTGAACGGTATCGAAAACTTCCCGCCACAATTGACCCGCGAATTGCGGCGCGTGCGAATGCCATGGTGGCGAATGCCGGAGCGCGGAACCGTTACGATGAAGCGAAGGCCATCGAATCCCAATTGCAACAGGATTATGGCTACAGCCTGGAGATGAAGGCGGGCGGGCCGGATCCGCTGGCGGACTTCCTGTTCAATGTTAAGGCCGGGCACTGCGAATACTTTTCGACTGCCATGGCGGTGATGCTGCGCACTCGTGGCATTCCCGTTCGCGTGGTTAATGGCTTTCTGGCAGGCGAGTACAACGACGCTGCCGACGCTTACACGGTCAGGCAAAGCGACGCGCATTCATGGGTCGAGGTTTATTTTCCCGAAGCCGGTTCCTGGGTCACCTTTGATCCGACGCCGATGGCCGGTAGGGTTGAACCAGTGAGCGCGGGACTGGCCGCCCAAGCGGGCAAATATGCCGAGGCGCTCGAGTTGATCTGGTTTCAGTATGTGGTTGGTTACGACAAACAGGAGCAGCGCTCGCTGGCCGCTTCGTTACAAAGCCAGTTGATTGATTTTCGACGAACCCTGGTCTTGCTCACGACAGCAATCTTTGGGGCCATTTCGTCCCAGACCCGAGTCCTCAGCTTCGGCCTACTTAGCCTGGTAAGTGTGTTTCTGATCCTGTTTATCGTGAAACGAGTGCGG
>DATKIS010000837.1:0-4272 GCA_035543975.1 Pyrinomonadaceae bacterium | reverse complement strand
TCTTCGTCGACCGGCAGTGGAGACAAATTCGTTCTGGAGCTGATCCAACGATCCAGCAAGCCCGCCATTCTGCTGCTCAACAAGATCGACAAGCTCAAAGACAAAGCCGCGCTGCTGCCTTTGATCGACTGGTATCGCAATGAATACGACTGGCGCGAAATCATTCCCCTCTCGGCTTTACGTGGGAACGCGAGCGAAAGCCTGCCTCCCGAGATGATCAAACATCTCCCCGAGGGCGAGCCCTTGTTTGGCGAAGAGGATTTGACTGACCAGTCAGTGCGCACCATGGCGGCTGAGATTGTGCGGGAGAAGATTCTGCTGCAAACGCAGGAAGAGATCCCCTATGTAACGGCCGTGGTGGTGGAGAAGTGGGAAGACGAGCGGGAAGACTTCACCCGGATTCATTGCGCTATCCTGGTGGAAAGGGCCTCCCAAAAGAAGATCGTAATTGGGAAGGGCGCTGCTCGTTTGAAAGAGATCGGGATCAACGCCCGGGAAGATATCGAACACCTGCTGGGCCACCGCGTTCATCTCGAGTTGTTTGTAAAAGTCGAGGAAGAGTGGCGCAACAAGCAGGGACTCCTCGATGACATGGGGATTAGCTAAATGCTTTCAAGGTTCGACCAGAGATTTTTCCATATGACATTTGACAGTTCTCATTTGTCATTGGAACCGCAGAAGCCCCGCGAGATGGTACGAGGCATCTACCCTAATCGATCGCCTTTGCATTTCCGATGACAAATGAGAACTGTCAAATGTCATATGGAAAATCTATTTGGTTCTTTCAACCCAGCCCATCTCACAAGCTGCGCCCGCTCATCGAGCCTTGCCCGCATCAGTGGCTTCTGAAACTTCCATCAGTTTGCCGGTCGCCACGTCGTAGATATATCCATAAACCGGAAGGTCGTTGGGAACCAAAGGATTATTTCGTATGCGCCTGACGTCTGCGACCACACTTTCTGATTGCTCTTTGATCGTCAGCCAATCTACGAACTGACCCTCGGTTGACCCCGGGCCGGATCCGGTATCGCGCCATTCGTTCCCATCAAACTCAGCGGTGTCCAAACTATGCGCGAGCAGGTCACGCATGATTTCGTCGTTGAATAACGTCATGCCGCAGTTCGTGTGGTGAATAACAAACCACTCCATCGTACCCAGTAACTTATGCGAGATCACCAGGGAACGGATGGCGTCATCACTCGCCCGGCCCCCCGCATTTCGGATGACATGCGCATCCCCCTCGGCGAGACCGGCAAATTTGGAGGGGTGTAGCCGCGCATCCATGCAGGTGAGTATCGCGAACCTGCGCGAGGGGGGCAGCGTTAGCTGCCCTTTGTCACCAAAATCTTCGACGTACCGGGCGTTCGCAGCCAGCACCTCTTCCAGTATCTTGCTCATAGCGTTATTTCCTTCTTTTCAGTTTTACCGCAGAAAGATATCAACGTAGTCAGTCGTTTCATCACAGGGGCTCTGCATCTCCACCAACCGCCAGTATCTTCGTTTGCCCGTTATCTTGAAAGTCATTTCCCCATTTCGCTCGCAGGGCTTGCCTTCGTTCTTGTAGCTCACCCGCGTCACAATTCGGCCCCGAAAGGTGAACTCTTTGGTCTCAACCTTGAGTACTGTCCCCTCAATCTCGACGTAGTCGGCGCCTCTAGCTTGTCGTGCTTTGAACGAAAGGGTTCCTTGACGATTAATCACGACCAGTTCACCCAAATCTTTCCACTTACCCCAACTCAACCAGTGGAGTTGGAACTTATGCTTCCCGACCAGCTGAACGGCGGCAGCCCGATCGTTAATTACGGTTGAGGTTGTTTGTGGAAAGCTACCCGGTGCGACACCAAGCAGCAGGGCTATCAAGAGAGCACGGCTAATCTGCAAGTCGACAATCCTCCGGTAATGATGGATTCGATTGGTCAGTTACACCTTGAGAACAAGAACGATCCACGAAAAGGACACTAAACAACGCGAAGGCGTTTTTTATTCGTGACACTTCGCGTGAGTTCGTGGATTGCATCAATTCTTTTCTGTGCCCGGTTCAGCCGTGGGTTCCATCTCCTCCCAGATCAAGACGTGCCTAGTTTCCTTGAGCAACAACGAACCTACGACAAAGGTTATGCTGGCCACAATGATCGGGTAGTACAAACCAGCGTAGATATTGCCGGTTTGTGCCACCACGTAGAGTCCGATCAGCGGCAACATCCCGCCAAACACGCCATTGCCGATGTGGTAAGGCAGAGACAGAGACGTATACCGGATCCTGGCTGGGAAGGCTTCGACGAGATAAGCCGCGATTGGACCGTAAACCATGGTCACGAAAATCACCTGGATGAACACTAGCAGGATCAGTTTCCACGCAATCGGGTTACTCATCAGGCTCGCAAAATCAGTGTAAGGCAGAACTTGGGGAGCTGGCTGAAGTACCCCATCGACGTAAGTCTGAGGCGTGAGGCTGATCGATCCGGTGACGGCGTTCTTGATTGGCGACGCGGTGACCACGTTAGAGCCGGCCGCGCTTTGCATGGCCCGGTAAATTGGAATATACGAAACTGCAGCCAGCAAACATCCCAGCATCATGATGCGCTTCCGTCCGATGCGATCCGACAGAGCCCCAAACACCACGAACAAGGGCATCCCCAACAGCAGGGCAACGGCGATGATGTAGTTTGCCGACGTGCCATTAACGTTGAGAACGGTTTGTAAGTAGAACAGAGCGTAAAACTGGCCGGTGTACCACACGACGCCCTGGCCGGCAGTAGCGCCGAAGAGTGAGATCAGCACTCGCCTGAGATTTACCCACTTGGTAAATGCTTCCTTAAGTGGCTTCGCCGAAGTCATACCAGCGGCCTTGATCTGTTGAAAGATCGGCGACTCTTTCATACGCAACCGGATATAAAGTGAAATGCCGACGAGGAATATTGAAATCAGAAACGGTACGCGCCAGCCCCAAGAGTTAAAAGCGTCTTTGCTCATTAGGTTCTGCACGACCAGGATCACCGCCAGGGACACGAACAAGCCCAGCGTGGCCGTGATCTGGATGAAGCTCGTGTAGAACCCGCGTTTTGCGTCGGGCACGTGTTCAGCCACGTAAACGGCCGCCCCGCCATATTCACCACCCAGCGCCAGGCCCTGCAGGATACGAATGGCTAGCAGGATAACCGGCGCCGCGATCCCAATCGTGGCGTAGGTTGGAAGGAACCCGATGAGCGCGGTCGCACCGCCCATAATCAGAAGAGTCACGAGGAAGGCGTATTTCCGTCCCACCAAGTCGCCTATGCGGCCGAAGAAAAGTGCGCCAAAGGGCCGAACGACAAAGCCCACCGCGAAGGTTGAAAGGTAGGCAATCAACGCCAGTGTGTCATTTCCCTGTGGGTAGAAGAGCGGCGAGATTACCGTCGCGAGGCTGCCGAAAATGTAGAAGTCGTACCACTCGATCATGGTGCCCACAGCTGAGGCTGTGATGACCTTCCAGATCTGGTAGTCCTGCTTAACGGCGTCCGTTGAGCCGTGCGTCGAAAGAGATGTTGTCATTTGAGTCGCGTATCTTAGACTACTCCAATACCAAACTGCACTTAAAAGCTCGTGGTAGATCGTAGTTTGAAGAGCTGGTTAGTCCTACCAGTCAAATAAGTCCTATACTCAAGCGCATTGAAGTCTACAAACGAACATCAAAAGCCCGACCTCTGGTATGGGCTGGATCTAATCGTCGCCATCGAGGCGCGCGAGGCGGTTGAGTATGCCTTGATGGAGGCAGGTGCGTTAGGAACTGAGACCAATGCAGTGTCCAGCAACGAAGAGCTTCTCCGCGTGACGGCCTATTTCGAAACGACGCCCGAACGCGAACTGGTCCGTGCCGAGTTAGCGGAGGCTCTGCGGGTATACGAACTGCCGTCGTCTTCCGTCCGCGAGATGACGGTGCGTGAGGTGCCAAACCAGGACTGGCTTGGTGAATGGAAGAAAAGCTGGCAGCCCGTCGAGATTGGCCGTCTCGTGATTGCGCCACCCTGGAGTGAGGTCAAAGCCGCTAGGGATCGGGTAGTAATTCGTATAGAGCCGGGCATGGCCTTCGGCACCGGAACTCACGAAACAACTCGCCTTTGCCTTAAGGCAATCATGCGCTTTTTTAAGGGAGGAAGTTTCCTCGAC
The DNA here is from genome assembly GCA_035543975.1 of Pyrinomonadaceae bacterium. GTDB lineage: Bacteria > Acidobacteriota > Blastocatellia > Pyrinomonadales > Pyrinomonadaceae > PSRF01. The sequence continues at coordinate 126 of DATKIS010000837.1, read as the reverse complement.
GTTGGAACCGGTACCGGCATTCTGGCCATCGCTGCCGCCAAGTTGTTTCCGCAAGCTCGCGTGGTGGCCTGCGACACCGACTCGGACGCTGTTGAGATTGCCAGAGAAAATGCCCAGTTGAACGGT
>DATKIS010000836.1:0-2606 GCA_035543975.1 Pyrinomonadaceae bacterium | reverse complement strand
CATGCGGTTCCTGATTATTTCCAGAATCGAAGTTTCGCACTATAACGCAATTGATCGAACGTTAGATCAAGCAAGTCTTCCAACTCACTCAAATTCCAGCCATAAAGCCGCCAAAGATTCCAATTCAGTTTTGAAAATGAGGTGACAGCTACGCCGATGTTCACTTGCATTATCAGCCAGAGAATCTTCCGGTCGAAAATTAAATTTTCGGCAAAGCCAGTTTTTCGAAAATCGTGATCGTTTTTTGACTTCAGTGTGTGCGAAAGTGTGTGCAGACTAAAACGGGCGACGCCAAAATTCGTTGGGTCGCCCTTCAGTTATTTGGAAAAATTGGTGCCCGCTATAAGATTCGAACTTATGACCCCTCGCGTGTGAAGCGAGTGCTCTACCACTGAGCCAAGCGGGCACTGTTGCTAAGTAAGTTTAACCTACAACACAACTTGCTTTCTTTTCAAGCGCTTAGCAGGAGAAGAAGTTCTTCCCACAAGTCCCAGCTTTCCCTCGATTCCTAAAAAAGTCCCCAAGAAGTCCCCAACGACTTTCATGCGCTGGTTAGCAAGTATACGGCCCTGGTGGGTTGGGTGGAGGTAGATCTTAAATGACTCAATCGACCTGTGGCCGCTGTGGGACATGACCAGGGCGACGTCGTTTCCAGTCGCTTCCATCATGTCGGTCACGAAGGTATGACGTAGGCTGTGGCAAGTGAATCCGTTGGCCTGACCATAGTTTAGTTTTGCGAGTCTAGCTGCTTTTCGACAGGCCCGCGCTATCGCGTTATCGAATGTCATAACCTTCGCCCGGGGGAACAGATATTCGCCGTCGGTGAGGCCTTCGCTGATACGACGTTGGACGACGTCCCGAATGCAATCCCAGAGTGGAAGGTCCCGCTGGTTTTCAGTTTTTGAGGCGAAGAGTCTGACTTTGCCCTTTGGCCACATGAATTGGTCGAGCTTCATGCGGAGGATTTCGTTGAGACGGCCTCCGGTCATGCGAAGCAGTTGCACGGCATCACCGGCTTCACGCCATAGTGCGTTCCGTTCGCGTTGCCTGGATGGTGCGAGTGGTGGATTGAGCAAGATGTTTACCAGAGTGGCGTATTCCCAGGGCTCCACAACCCGGCGTTCAAACTCAGGCGTCCGATTGACTTTCAGTGCGGGTCGCAGCCAGTTGACGAGATCAGGCTTTGCCTTCTGCGCGGCTTTGAGCATTCCTTGAACGCGCTCGATAAAAACGCCTGCGCTGTTTTTGTTTAGAGTCGGCCGAAAACAGAGTATCTGATAGAACTCGCGAAGATTGGTTTCGGTGCATTCGCGGATTAATCGGTTCGGGCCAAAATGATCGACGAACTCTTGAAGGATCTTGCAGTTGGATTTGACGTTGTGACCATACTGATAGTCTTTGTCGCGGGCTCGAACGTCCAGGTTGTGGCGATAAATAGTGAGAGCTTCTTGTGCCGTGGTTGGCTTGGTCCGGGTTTCTCCTCGTTCTTCGGCATCAAGGTCGTTCATTGCCCGGCGAAGATCTCTCTCAGCGTCGCTCTTGCTTACGAAACCTTTTTTGCGGAGCTTGGCTCGTTTGTATTGACGTTCATAGCCATGGAGGGTCTGACCACCCATGCCAATGTATTGATAGAAGTTCTTCATCATAACTTTCTCTCGCCGGCTCGAAAGCACTCATCGAAGGCATTTCTTGCTGTGTGAGTGTCCTTCGGGTTCGCAGCTATTTTTTCCGGACGGTAAGACAGAGAGGGAATCAGGTCAGCATTTGGTCCCGTCCACTTGTTTGTGGCTTGTACGTGTGCGCTCGTTTCATTTGCTTTTCAACTAGTGACTCTACTTCCTCGAGGATGAAACGCACTTGACGAGAACCGTTCCGGATCCGCGTGAGTTGTGAAGTCCCGGCACCGCCGTTGAGTACGGTTTTCCGGGAGCAACCAATAATCACAGCGACTTGCTTGGCATCAATACGGGTCTGTTTTGTAATTAGGCTCATGGCATTAAGTGTCTCTGCCGACTTCATAATTTGATCAGGGCAGAGGGGAAAAATTGAGATCTCCTATCATCAAGTCTACCGTTGGAACATTCGCTCGCTGTCCGTGGACTGTTAAGTGGACGTCATCCGATTCATTGGTCCATCGTCGTTTCCTATCGAGTGACTATCGCGACGTTCTCCGTGCCCGCCTTACGCTGGCGCAGAGTGTTTGGGTGTAGCCCTCCGAGTAACCGGGCGGCCTCTTCAAAGCTCATAAGAAGCGATTCATTCATCTGTGTGTCCTCATCTTTTGTGTGTCCTCATCTTTCTGGCTAATCTGAAAGTCGGATTTAACCAGCCGCCACTTTTTTGTTGTGTTCCTGAAGAGAATCCAGTGGCCTAATAAATTACGTTAGTTAGTGACGCCAGTTTCATGGGCCGTTTGGGAAAACCTCGATGGAATGGAAACGAAGAGAGGTAGCGACGAGGCTTCAGCACCCATCAGATCCGGAGCATTTAGCTGGGGAATTCAAACTGTGGGTGTTTTTCACCCAGTGGAGAATCTAGCCAATGGGTGAATTTGTCCTACCTGGGCACTTTTACAGAGTTTGATAATGAAGAGCAGCATGTGGAAG
>DATKIS010000835.1:0-10432 GCA_035543975.1 Pyrinomonadaceae bacterium | reverse complement strand
GGCCATGGCGTCCTCTTTCGATGAGGTGGGGGAGGGACGATAGTACGCAAGCGCTTCCTACACATTGAACCGGAAGTTGACGATGTCGCCTTCCTGCATGATGTAGTCTTTGCCCTCCAGCCTCATCAATCCCTTTTCCTTCGCGGTCGCGTAGGAACGCGCTCCAATCAAATCGTGGTAGCTGACAATCTCGGCACGGATAAACCCACGCGCGATGTCGGAATGAATTTCGCCGGCGGCGTCCTGAGCGCGCGAGCCTTGGGAAATCGTCCAGGCACGCACTTCTTTTTCACCGGCGGTAAGAAAGGACATCAGTCCGAGCAAGTGGTAGGCGTTTTTGATGAGTCGATCAACTCCGCTGCCGACAACCCCCAGGCTCTTTAAGTACTCCTCGCGCTCCTCGGGTGGCAGCGAGACAAGTTCCGCTTCGAGTTGAGCGCAAATCACAAGACACTCGGCGGCCTCTCGTTCGGCAATGGCCTGGACCGCTTTCACGTGAGCATTCTCAGTTGGGTTAGCAAGTGTGTTCTCGTCCACGTTGGCGGCGTAGATTGTCGGCTTCATGGTCAGCAGGAAGAAGTCTCGAGCCACGGCCCGCTCGTCATCAGTGAGAGACACCGTTCGTGCCGACTTGCCCTGCTCCAGCACCGGCAGCACTTTCTCTAAAACCGACAGCTCGGCCTTCGCGTTCTTGTCCCCACCCTTGATGTTCTTTTGGGCTTTGTCGCGCCGTCTCTCGGCAGTTGCCAGGTCAGCCAGCGCGAGTTCAATTTGAATCGTCTCGATGTCACGTGCCGGATCGACTGACCCTTCTACGTGAATAATTCCTTCGTCCTCGAAACAACGGACAACCTGAACCACGGTATCTGTCTCGCGAATATTCGCCAGGAACTGGTTGCCTAGTCCTTCGCCCTTCGACGCCCCGCGCACCAGGCCGGCGATGTCGAGAAACTCAACTGTGGCTGGAACGATGACGCTGGTCTTGACCAACTCTGCCAGTGGCTGAAGTCGTTCATCTGGGACGGGGACGACGCCCACGTTGGGTTCGATTGTGGCAAACGGATAGTTAGCCGCAAGGGCCGCGGTTTGCGCGGTCAGCGCATTAAAAAGCGTGGACTTACCAACATTTGGTAAGCCAACAATACCGGCTCGTAACATATTTCTTGTTGAACTCCTCGGCTTTGAAACTAACCGATAACATTCCGGGGCGCAAACGTGGACGCCGGGAGGCTGATGCGTTTGGTTCGCGAGACTTCGAGGGTCAGCTGCGAACAATCGCAACGGGCGCTTAGAGTCCAAGCTTTAGCTTGCTTAGTTGCGAAAGAAGCAACCTTTGGCAGTGCTGTAAACACCGCGGGGAATCCGTAGACTTGCTGAATTCTTCGGCGGTTCGCGTATAATCTCGCACCGTTGTTGGGCAAACAATCTATGAAGGACCAGACGGGCAAGCTGTTGTTAATAACGAAGCCTCCGTCGCTCACTGTGTGATCATTTCGCTTGCGCTGGTGCTGCTCGTCACGGCCAGTGCCACATTGGCCACCTACCTGTATGACGAAGGCGCTGCTTTCGCCGCGAGGCTGTGTGCCGGAGCGTGCATCGGCATCGCCACGTTGGGACTGGTCGCCTTTGCGTTCGCTTCGCTTCTGGGACTCACACCCATAGCCATCCTGTTGACGGTTGCGGTTCACGGTCTGCCGGTCATCGCTTTGCGAAATCCTCATCGCCGTGCCCTGGTTAAACTGGATTTGACTGACACCTACCGAAGCTTCGTAAACCCCGACCGGGCCACGCTCTATTATGTGACTTTCTACCTGGTAGTAGGAGTGGTCTTGTGGTGGGCATTTCAAGGTGGAATGATTGAACTGCTAGAAGGTATTTACACCGGACTATTGAACAACTACGGCGATTTGCCTTTCCATTTGAGTGTAATTACCAGCTTTGCTTACGGAAATAATTTTCAACCCGAGGACCCTACTTTCGCGGGCGTGTTCTTCACTTACCCCTTTCTGACAGACTTTGTCTCCGCGATCTTCGTTAGCTGCGGCGCCAGCCTGCGCCAGTCGATGTTCATCGAAAACTTTGTGCTCGGCGTGGCCTTTGTCGGATTGCTTCATCGATGGGCTCTGGTAATGGTTCGTGACCGGCTCGCGGCTGTGATCACTCCGTTGCTGGTGCTTTTAAACGGCGGGTTGGGATGGGTGCTCCTGTGGGACAAAGCTTCGGGGAACTACGACAGCTTGCTTGGATTCCTTAGAAGCCTTCCGCCGTCGTTTACGGTGATTCCGGAAACTACCTGGCGCTGGGGCAACGCCATGTCTACGCTCCTGATTCCTCAACGTGGTTTCCTGCTGGGCTTGCCGCTGGCAGTAATTGTATTCACGCAATGGTGGCTGTCGGATGAAAGGGCAGCGCAGCGGGCGGGTGAGGGAACGAATGGGGAAGAGTGGAACAGAAATGGGGAACAGGGGAAAAGGGGAAAGGGGAAGGGGAAGGGGAAGAAACAGAAGAGGTCCGACGACCTGGATGTAGCCCAAGCTGCAGTTAAAGAATCCAGTCATTCGTCTCTTTCCCCCTTCACCTTTGCCCCATTTTCCGTCCCTACCCGTCGGATGATCGCGGCCGGCATTGTTGCCGGTTTGTTGCCACTGGTTCACGCGCACAGCTTTGTCGTGGTAATGGTTGTAGGCGGTTGTCTGGCAATCATTCAGAGACGCTGGAGGGTTTGGATAACGTTCTGCGTCGTGGCTTCATTAATCGCGTTGCCGCAACTGTGGTGGTCGACTCACAACAGCGCTGTCGATGCGAAGAAATTCTTTGAATGGCAATTTGGGTGGGACCGGGGTAAAGAAGATGCCATCTGGTTTTGGTTCAAAAATTCGGGAATATTTATTCCTTTGACTGTCGCCGCGTTCCTGTGGCGGGGCAAACAACCTCTGGTTTCGCGTAAGCTTCTGTTGTTCTTTTTGCCATTCACCCTGTGCTTCATAATTCCAAATGTCTTGAAGATGGCGCCCTGGATTTGGGACAACATAAAGGTGCTATTCTACTGGTGGCTGGCCTCGGCGCCTGTGGTGGCCCTGCTGCTGGCCCGGCTTTGGCGCCAGGCTAGCTGGAAGAGAATCCTGGCCGGGGTGTTGTTTGTTTGCGTAACTGCGGCTGGCGCATTGGACGTTGCGGCTATCCTGCTAACACCCGCAAAGATCCAGGTCTTTGACGCTGCCGGAATCGGATTTGCCGAGTTAGTTAAGCAAAAGACGGAACCAAGAGCCCTGATAATCCATGCTCCTGTCCACAACCATCCGGTGTTTCTTACGGGCAGGAGATCGTTGATGGGCTATCCAGGACACGTCTGGACGCATGGCCTTGATTTTGTCCAGCGTGAATCTGAGATAAGGCGCGTGTATGCGGGGACTGTTGATGCTGAAGCTATATTACGGAAGTACGGAGTCGGATACGCCGTGGTCAGTCCGCTCGAACGGAATCTTATGAGTGCCAACAATCAGTTTTTCTCTCGATATGAATTCCTAGGAGAAGTAGGTGGGTACCGCCTCTACAAAATCACGCAACCGTAGCCTATGGCAATCGGAACCAAGAAGCGCCGGCGGGAATCAGGTGAAGGCGCCTGAACTGGAAACGCCAGCCGTCGAGATTTCGCAGCGCACCTGGATTCTGGCTTGTGCCGCGATTCTGTTAGTAGCCGCGGTTCTTCGGTTTTATGATCTCGATCTGGTTCCGCTGCATCATGACGAAGGGGTGAACGGAAATTTCTTAGTGCGCCTCGTTCGGGCCGGTGAGTACCGCTATGATCCAGCGAACTACCACGGCCCCAGCATTTATTATCTGGCGGCGATTTTCCCCTGGCTGCTGAAGTTCCTGTTCGGCCCTAACGCGCAAAACGCCTATGGCTTGACCACCACTGCTATTCGATTTATCCCAGCCCTGTTTGGCCTGGCAACAGTCGGCCTCATCTTTTCACTGCGTCGTAACCTGGGAACAGTCGCTACGCTCACCGCTGCCGCGTTGCTGACAATCTCGCCCGGAGCGGTCTACCTTTCGCGCTACTTCATTCATGAGACGCTGTTTGTGTTCTTTACCCTGGGCATCGTGGTCGCCGCTATTAAGTATTTTGAGAGTGCGCGTCCGGTCTACCTGATACTGGCGTCGGCTTCAGCCGCCATGCTTTTTGCTTCCAAGGAGACGGCAATTATTTCCGCCGGAGTTTTGGTGATCGCACTGGTGTTGACCCGCGCCTATTGGTTCGTCATCAAGCCCGGATTCAACACCGAACTCAACGGCAGAAAACAGACGAGCGCGAAAGCGGCCGGCAGCGAAGTAGAGGCTCGCAATTTTGTCGAACGAGCGGGGGGCCCGGCAATCGTAGCGATCCTGGCCGTGACGGCAATCACAACATTCATCGTCATTGAGGTTCTCCTCTACTCTTCGTTTTTTAGGAACTACCCTCAAGGTGTTTGGGATGCGCTGGCAACTTTTAAGATATGGTCCAAGACCGGTAAAGAAGCCCACGTGCATCCGTTCATCACTTACGTTTGGTGGCTCATGCTGCAGGAGTCGCCACTGCTGCTACTCGGCGCCATTGGCGCCATCCTGGCAGTGCTGAAACCGATGAAGTCGTTTGCGTTGTTCGTTGGGCTTTGGGCTTTCGGACTGATCGCTGCCTATTCGTTGATTGCTTACAAGACCCCCTGGCTGGCACTGAACTTCGTGATTCCACTGGCGCTTTGTAGCGGAGTGGCGATCCAGTATCTGTATGAGGAGCTTGCGAGCCGGGACGTAGACCAGCGGGCCCGCCTCGCTGTTGTTATCGGTGTTTTACTGCTGGTGATAGGACCCCTGCCGGGGTTAGCTCGGGGTTTTGACAAAGCTGTCAGCACTCGCCATGCGTCAGGCCTCATTGGCGCGCTTTCCGGATTAGAACCACATTGGAAAACCTTTATTCCCGGTTATCAGACTATCGATCTCAACTTTATCAACTACGACAACGATGATGGTTACTACGTTTATGTGTATGCCCACACTCGGCGAGATATGCTCAAGTTGGTCGAGGAGGTAGAGCGGATCGCCGAAAGAACCCATCAGGGCAGTGAGACAGGAATCACGATAGTTTCGCCAGAATACTGGCCGTTGCCCTGGTACCTACGCGATTTCAATCGGGTGGGTTATCACGGGCGGATGGTGGTGACGACTGAGCCGGTCGTTATCGCTTCCCAAACCCAGCTCGATGAAGTGGAAAGCTCGCTTGGCGATCGGTATCAGAGGATCCAGTCGGGCCTTAACCCCGCCGGCACCTATGCGTTGCGTCCGGGCGTTGAGCTACTGCTGTACACCAGAAGAGAACTCAAACCCTGAGCGTTTCAATGGCGTCTGTTGAATTACTGAGAATTGACCGACGACTAAACCTTAAGACACCTTGCTGAAGACATGAAAAACTACCGACCGTTCCTGATTATCGCGATCGTGCTGACAGTTTCATTGATTGGCGGAATACTCCTTTTAAGATCTGGTGGAGGCAACGACTCTTTCACCAACGGTGCGCCCACGCCCGTGCCCTCGACCGGACCAGGAGGTCCATCGCCCGCTGAAAATATCGTCACGCTCGAGGAGTTTGGTGACTATCAGTGTCCACCGTGTGGGCAATTGCACCCGACGCTCAAGAAATTAAATAGCGAGTTTAGCCCCAGGCTCAATTTCGTCTTTCGCAATTTGCCGCTGGTCTCAATTCACAAGAATGCCATGTTAGCGGCTCAAGCCGCTGAAGCTGCCAGAGTGCAGAACCGTTTTTGGGAGATGCACGACCTCTTATACGAAAGCCAGAAACAATGGAGTGAGGAGGCCAATCCGAAGCCGATCTTTCTGAAGTTGGCCCGGGACCTTGGTCTGGATATCGCGCGTTTCGAAAGCGACCTGGCCAGCGAAGAGGTGAAAATGCGGATTCAGGCCGACCAGGAAGCTGCTGCCCGGCAGGGTATCGATGGAACTCCAACCATTCTTATCAACGGCCGCAGGCTGCGAGTTGAGGCTACCACGCCCGAGGGTATCCGGACGGGACTAGAACTAATGATGGGTCGCAAAGCCGCTCCTACACCCTAGTCGTGTTTAGGGGAAAGTCAGCTTACCAACCACTCATTCTTCAGTGCTGCGGCCCGAATGAAGCCGGGCTTTGGTACCCGGCAAACGGGGTTCCCTCCTGCCTCTAAAAACCCGCCTTTTAAGCGCCATTTGTTAACTTTGCTGTCTGCTTCATTAAACTTCTGTAACCTCAAGTTTTGGTTGACATTCTAAGCAACTCGCACTTATATTGGCACTCCCGTGCGCAGCCTTTCGGACTTTGGTTTTTTTCGTCCCGAGCATAGGCTAAATACGATTTAACGCATGTTCAAACTCAAACGCCTCGAGATTACCGGCTTCAAATCCTTCGCGGACTACACCCAAATTCTCTTCACCGGTGACGGTATTACCGCCATTGTCGGACCAAACGGTTGCGGCAAGAGCAACGTCGCAGACGCCATCGCCTGGGTTCTTGGCGAACAACGGGTAAAGCACCTGCGGGGCGGAGCCATGCAGGACGTGATTTTCCAGGGCTCGCGAAACCGTCAGCCCAGCGGCATGGCCGAAGTGGTGATGCACATGGTCCGCGACGAGGCGATTGAGCACGAGCCCGACATCGAGGACATCGACTCCACTCTTGAACAAATCGACGACCGGGTGGTTGACGTTGACGCGATGATGCCGGAAGAGGCTGCGGCGGCTGTTGAGGCTTTGCCGATCGAGCCGGAAGTCATCACGAGCGAGACAGGAATCGAGGGAGCGGCGATTGTCGCGGAAGCCTCGCCTACTTCGCCACGAGCGGGACACAAGCGACACTGGCGCCGACGAAACCTGGCGCTCGAGTTTGCGCCCGGCGAAGCGGTATCGGTCACTCGGCGGCTTTACCGTTCCGGAGAGAGCGAATACCTGCTCAATGACAAGCCTTGTCGCTTGCGCGACATTCAGGATCTTTTCTCGGGAACCGGGTTGGCTGGCGGCCATTACGCAATCATCGAGCAGGGTCGCATCGGCCAGATTCTTTCGGCGAAGCCGATGGACCGTCGCACGATAATCGAAGAGGCGGCCGGCATCACGAAGTTTCGAGTGCGCCAACGCGCGGCTGAGGCGCGGCTGGACTCTGCCAGATCAAACCTGTCCCGCATCTCCGACATAATTTCGGAAATCGATCGCCAGGTGAACAGCCTCCGACGCCAGGCTGCAAAGGCCCGTCGTTATGGGGTTTTCCGTGAAGAGTTGCGCGAACTGTTGCGTCACGTATTCGTTGCTGAGGACCGGAAATTAACAAAGCTCCTCGACGAAACCGAAGTGAAGTTGCACGAAACCAGCGTCATGGAGCGCAATATCGCTGAGGAACTGGGCAAGCGCGAGGAAGATGCGCGCAGTGCGACTCAGGCAGCCCGGCAGACGGAAGACTACCTGGCGGCGGCGCGAGCCCAGGCTGCCGAGGCAGTGCTGCGACGTGACCGCCAAACTCGCGAGCGCGCCTACCAGGAAGAGCAGGTTGTCTCGCTCGAGAAACGAAATAGTGAAGTCGAAGCTGAAATAGAAGCACTCTCCGAGCGCCTGATCCTGGTCGAAGCAGAGTGCAAGCGGTTGCAGGATGATGATGCGAGACTCCGAACCGAAGCTGACGAAAGCTCAGCCAGTCTCAGGACTGCGGAAGAGTCATATGCAGAGAAGCTGTCGATCGCGCTCAGCGCCGAAACTGAGATCGAGAATGCGCGTGCGGATTTGCTCAACCACACTGCGGTTGCCGAACGCTTGAGGGAGATTGCCCGTCAGCTCGAGGGAACCCTGGAGCGGTTAGCCGTGCAGGCGGAAGGACTCGAGCGTGAAGGTGAACGGGCTGCGGCCCAGCATGCGGAGGCTCGAGCGGAAGCGGATGCGTTTGGCGCGGAGATCAATACGGCCAGGGAACATATCTCGACGTTGTCTGCTGAACGTGAGCGAGCCGTCGATGCTGTGGTTCAAGGGCATGAGGCCGTCAGCGATACTGAGGCTGACCTGACGCGGGTCCGTGATGAGTATTCCCGAACCAAACATCGCCTGGAAAGTTTGAAGGAATTGGACGATCGTCGCGCCTATTATTCCTCGGCCGTCCAGCTGATGTTTTCCGAGGACAGTGCGCCCCGAGATTTCCATTTCATCGGCACCCTCGCTGATGCGCTTAATGTCGACGCAAAATGGGAACGCGCCGTGGAAGGCGTGCTGGGTTCCTCACTGCAGTCGATCCTCGTTCCCAGCCCGGATGATGCTGCCCGAGCTGCTCAGTGGTTGCGGGAAAACAATGGCGGACGGGCGAGCTTTCTGGTAGCTGGACTTCACGGTGGCAGCGACGAAACGGATACTCAACTTAACGCTGAGCTTAGTGCTTTAGTCTGCAATATCGAAGAGCGTCCGGCGTTGTCGATTTCATTCGCACAGGAAGTGATACCCGCGGATCTCAGGATTGCGGATCTGCTGGGTGCGCCCCGAGAGCTGTTAGCGGTGCTGCAGCGGACGCTGCCCGGCAAAATGAATGCCCGGCTCGCCGCCAACCTTGATGAAGCCATGACGAGATCGCTGGCTACCGGTGACGTCTTCGTAACTTTGAACGGCGATTGGGTAGCGAGCGGCCAGTTTGTGAGCGCCGGCGATGCTCGGGCCCTGGAAGAGGGAGCTGGACTCCTGACCTTCAAGCGTGAATTGCGAGAACTGGAAGCGCGCGCAGAGGTCTTAGCGGTTGAGTCGAACACGGCTGAAGACGCAGCTAAGCGAGCTCGGGCACAACTGGTCGGCCTAGAAGATGCCGTAGTGCTCCTGAATGAAGCAATCGGCCGCGAAGAGCGAGAATCGATGGCCCGCGAAGTGACGGCTACCGGGTTGGCCCATGAAATCGAACGGGCGGAACGGCACATGCGCGTGGTCGCCGAAGATGGGGCGCGAGTGGAACAGGAACGAGTGGAGGTCGCGCGACGTAGAGCTACTGCAATAACCGATGCCGAACAGGCAGAGGCCGCGCGGGTTGCAGCTACCGAAACTGTAAGCAGTGCGACCATCATCCTCGCGGACGCGAGGCGGCAGGCTGAGATTGAAAGCGATGGACTGGCGATCCAGCGGGCGACGGCAGCTGCGGCCGCGGAACGACGGCGCGGCACGGCGGCTGAACTCCGACGTATGGAAGCCGAATATGCTGATCTGGCGAGCCGGGTTGAGCGGCACCGGTTAGAGCTGGTGGCTATGACCGAGCGCATTGGCGCCCTGCGAGAGTCAATTGCGGATCTGGAACTTAAGGCAAGTACCGTTGCCGCAGAGCGGGAGCAGGAAGATCAGGAAATAGCCGCGCTAACCACACGTTTGGGAGAAGCTCGGCAAAGTGCCGATGCTCTAGCGGGCGAGTTGTCTGAACTGAACAAGCGGGCCGCAGAAGTGCGTGACGCGCGAGCCCTTATCGAAGTCCAACGTGCGGAAGCCCAGGCTCGCCTATCCTTTGTCCGCGAAAATTGCGCATCGGAACTCAATCAGTCGCTGGAGGACCTGGCCCGCGAGCAGTCTATTGACGAAGAGTTTGATCTCGGTGCAGCCCAGGCACGAGTTGACGAGTTGCGCTCCCGAATCGAAGGCTTTGGTGCCGTTAACATGATGGCGCTCGAGGAACTATCGGAAAACGAAGCGAGGCTGTTGTTCCTGACCACCCAGCGCCAGGACATCATCGACAGCATTTCCTCAACCGAGGAAGCCCTGCGCGAAATCAAGCGACGGTCACGCGAAAGGTTCCGGCACGCCTTTGAGCAGATCAATAAAAACTTTAGCGAGCTTTTCCAGGAGCTGTTTGGCGGCGGCAAAGGCGAGATGAGCCTGATCGAGGCCGACGATGTGCTCGAGTCGGGCATCGACGTGATCGCCCAGCCTCCCGGCAAGAGGCTTCAGAATGTGCTCCTGCTATCTGGCGGTGAGAAAGCCATGGCTGCGCTGGCTTTGGTACTGGGAATCTTCCACTACCGGCCTTCGCCGTTCTGTTTGCTCGACGAAGTCGACGCTCCGCTGGATGAGGCCAACGTTGGTCGCTTTACGGATAAGGTCGCCCAGATGTCGGTAAACACGCAGTTTATTGTTATCACTCACAACAAGCGAACGATGGAAATGGCCAAGGCCCTCTATGGTGTGACCATGGAGGAAGTCGGCGTTTCCAAGCTGGTTTCAGTGAAGTTTGAGTAGAAACGACCTCCCAGCCGGTCAACCATCCGAAAGACAATCACTTCCAAGGAAAGCGCAGTGGGTGCGGTTCGATTCAGTGAACGATCCACCAAATAACACGAAGCGCCCGAAAGCTTTTGAGTTGTTCGTGTGGATTTAGTGGATCGTGGTTTCTTTTGCCGCTTCTTTC
>DATKIS010000834.1:0-7099 GCA_035543975.1 Pyrinomonadaceae bacterium | reverse complement strand
CAACACAATCCGGGCTTCACTTTCGGCGGACCCGTCAGACTACCGCTTTACGATGGCCGCAAGCGCACCTTCTTCTTTACCGCATACGAATACGACACCATCCTCGACTCGGCGACGATAGACACCCTCGTGCCGATTCAGCAGAACCCGCGCTTCCCTGTTCCGGCGCCAACGGTCACCGATCCGGCATTGATCGGTCCGTTGCGGCTGGCGGAAGGAATCGCCCCGTTCGTTTCCACTATCTCGACACCGCTCAAGAACCATTCATTCACCACCCGCCTTGATCACAAGTTTTCCGACGTGCACAACGGTTCCGCACTTTACCAGTTGGGCCGGCAGAATAACTTGCGACAGTTTGGCGGCGGCAATCGCCTGGCGGAAGCATTGCTTGGCCGAACTCGTGGGACGGACGCTATCTCCTACACCGACAACTTCGTTTTGTCCCCCACACTGGTGAACCAAACGCGCGTGCAGTTTTCACGTCTGACGCCGGCAGTTGAAGCCAGCGGGGGCCGTAAGCCGGTGGTCCTGATCACCCTGAACGACCCGTTACCTTCGACGGATCCTAATCAAAAATCCGGCACTTTAGTCGCCGGTTCATCCACCTCAGGCGCCACGGACCGGCGCGAGTCTCGGGCGCAGGTGCAGGACGTGTTGTCGTGGGTAAAGGGTTCTCATTCACTGAAGTTTGGCGGCGACGCGCATTACATCCGTTCGACCTTTATCGATCTCTCCGATATCTCCGGCACGTTTACTTTCGCCAACGCCGCCGATTTTCTGGCCAACGCGCCCAGCCGGTTTCGCCAAAACTTTCAGGCTGAATCGACCCAGACCAACAGTTACCTCGGCTTCTTCATCCAGGACGAATGGCGGCTACGCTCTAACCTCGTGCTCAGTTATGGCTTGCGATACGAAACCGAAACCATCATCAGCGATCGCGACAACTGGGGGCCGCGGGTTTCGGTCGCCTATGATCCGGTGGGAACCGGCAAAACGGTAATTCGATTTGGCGCCGGAATCTTTTACAATCGCGCGCTGCTTCGCACGATCGACGACTTCACGCTCGGCGCGCAACAACGCTTCTTCGACACTAATGATTTGATCAATCCGGCTACCGGTCAGCTGGGCAACGCCGACTTTCGCCGAGCTTTCATTGCCACCAACCTTAGATTTCCCGACGTCCTGACGCCGGATTCACCGCTGGTAAAGCAGTTTGGCACGCTCAACCTGGGTTTCTCTCGCCGGCTCGATCCCAAATTGCGCATCCCCGAGAGCTACCAGGCAAACGTCGGAATGGAACGAGACCTCGGCAATGGATTTGTGTTTGAGACTAACTTTACCTTCAATCGCGGATTGCATCTGTGGAGGGAGTTTAACGCTAACGCTCCCAGGCTGCCGGCCGGTTTCAAGAGCTTTTCCGAATACCTCGGCTCGCGCGACTTTGCAAACTTTCGCAGCGCGCCCTTCGGCCTGCGTCCTCTCTACAATGTCTCCACGGCCGGCGAGCTGGTCCGATTCGTTTTCAAGCCGACCGATCCCGCTAATCCTAATGCCGTGGTGCGCGTCACAGAATTTGGCGTTCCCATTTCTTTGATCAATCTGAATAGCTTCACTTCGACCACCTCCGTGGAGGTCGCCCTCGCTGCTCTGAATGCGCTGCGACCCGACCCGACGCGTGGCGAGGTGGAGCAGCTGATTGCGGTGGGCGATAGTTTCTATAAAGGTCTGACGCTGGAACTACGCAAGCGATTCAAACAGTCGAAGTACTTCGGCTTGTCGTTTCGCGCAGGCTACACCTATTCCCGTTTGACTGATGACGGGATAGTGAATACTTCCGATGCGCTAATCGCGGGAGACTTCATCGGCGAGAGATCGCGCAGTCTGCTCGACCGGCGTCATCGCTTCGTGTTTTCAGGGACCTTCGACACCGCGAAGAGTCTCGGGAAGATACGCTTCTCACCGATTCTGCGACTTACTTCTGGGGCTCCGTTTAATATCTCGCTCGGCGGAGTGGATCGAAACCTCGACGACGTGGGGAATGACCGGCCTATTTTCACTGGAAATACCGACCTGCTTCGTTGGCGTAGTCCGGGCGATGCAATTGATCCGTCCATCGTCAACCTGTTTACCTTGCCGGCGATTGGTCAAACTGGAAACCTGCCCCGGAATGCCGGCGAGGGGCCCGGTCAGTTTTTTCTGGACCTGAATGTCACGCGGGAGTTTCGCTTGACTGACCGGCTGCGGCTGCGCCCGACGATCGAGTTTGATAACGTACTGAACAAAACGGTCTTCAGCTTTGGTAGCGAGTTTATCAACTTCAATTCGCTGGCGCCGACTGCTACTCCTGAACAACGTCAGGCATTCCTTGATTCTTTTCTGGTGACCACACGCACCCTCCGTCAGCGGCAAATTCGGATTGGGGTCCGTCTGGATTTTTAGTCAGAACCACCTGCGTAAGCGGGTGGCCACTCAACCCACGTGGTGGTAAATGGTGCGAAGCTGGAACCGGCCGCGAGGAAGCGTAGCGCGAGATACCACTTTGGACGTGAATGCGACAGATCAAGTTCGAGACTTCTGGGCCAAGGCCAAAAACTTCGGCTTCCCGATTACCCTCTTCCCCTTTTCCCCGCTTCCCCACTGCCTCCACCCGCTGACGCAGGTGGTTCTGACATTTTTGTGGTAGATTTCCCCCCAATGCCCGATCCTTTTTCCCAAGCAGAGCATGTCAGTGAAGTCGATACTGCACTTCTCGACGCCGAGCTCTTCATCAAATACAGAGCGCCCGAAAGGGCCATCAAACGACTCAGGACCGCGCTGGAGGGACATCCTCGCTCAATTGCGGTTCGCGAAAAGATGCGCGAGATCTGTATTGCCGAGAAGCAAAAGGACGAAGGTGCGCGGCAGTGTTTGGCGCTGGCGAGTTTGTATATCGAGCGCGACGATTTCGAGAGCGCTTACGACCGCTTGCTCGAAGCCAAGCAACTTGATGAGCGCATCAACATTGCCGGTGGGCTGGAAGCGATCCGGCGGGCGCGTCGTCCGGACCTGAGGCCGACTGAGAGTTCCGCCCCGGCGCCAACCCATTCGCCAAACGCCACCCTCGCTGGCGACCTGACAGCCATCAGTGTCTTCGACGCCATTCAGGTCATCGAGAATGCAAAGCTGACTGGCACGCTGCTACTAATCCCCGACCCTTCCAACGCCAAGAAAACCGGCCGCGTACATTTCAATGATGGAAGGATTGTGGATGCCGAGGCCGCCGGCGCCAAAGGTCCGCAGGGATTCCGGCGGATCGTGGAAATCACGAAAGGCAGTTTCGAATTTCAGAAGTCGGCGAAGAACTTCCCAAGTCGCATTAAAGCCCTGAGCAATACCAACCTAATCCTCGATACGCTAAGCCAACTCGACGAAGAGAAGCGCTAATTTGGAGTACGGCGGCTTTTGGAGTGCGGCGGCTTGACGCCGCTTTGTTCGGTCGCGGCTTGACGCGACCCGGTGTCTGATCGAGCTGCTCCCCAAACAGGCGTCAAGCCACCTGAGACCAAACCGGCGTCGAACCCCCGCACTCCAAAATATTTCTCAACGATTCCCTGCCGCCGCGTGTAGTAGTAAATGAGAAGTCCAATAGCTCGGGGAAAAATAAACGTGCTGAGCGAAGTAGCTCTTAACAGAAACGACTTGCCGGTGAGCGTCCTCTGCGAGAACCAGACATGGCTCCAACTTCTCATTAAGCGCGCTGCCGCGGGCGATACCGAGGCTTTTGAGCAACTAATGATTCAATCCCAGCAAAAAGTGATGGCAGTGTCCTGGCGGATGTTAGGAAACGAAGCTGATGCCCGCGATGCCTCCCAGGAAGTGTTTCTGAGGATTTACAAATACCTGGGACGGTTTAAGCAGGATCAGGACTTTTTCGCCTGGGTTTATCAAATCACGATTAACGTTTGCCGTGATTTCGCGAAGAAGCGGCAACGCCACACCGAACGGTTTGCTGCCCTTGATTTAAGTGACTCGGAAGGCGCATTCGAGATTGAAGCGGATCTGGAGCGAGCCGACGAAGCAATGATTACAGCCCAGCAACGACAGTTAATCGCCAGCGCCATGGCCACGCTGCCCGACAAAGAGCGAGCAGCCATCGTGCTGCGCGACGTCGAAGGACTACAAACGGACGAAGTGGCGCGCATCCTGAAATCCAGCTCGACGACGGTACGTTCACAAATAAGCTCGGCCCGCAGGAAGATTAAGCTTCATTGCGAGCAGTATCTCCGAAGAAAGGCGCGGTGACGTTTCATGAATTGTAAACAAGTTGACGAGCTGCTGCCGCTTTATGCCGGGCATGACCTGGACGACGAACGCGCCGGGTTGATAACCGCGCACACGCAAAGCTGTGTGCAGTGTGCCTTATCAGTAAGAGAGTACGAGGCGACTAGTCAGCTGGTGCAACAGTTCGAGCCGCCGCAGTTTAGCGAAGCTACTTTTGCGGCGATCCGTCGCAATGTGCTCCGGGAGATTGAACAGAAATCCAGTGCGCCAACGCTGCTTGCATTGTTCCAGCGGGCCTTCCAGCCGCGCATAATGTGGGCCGTCTCCACGGCGGTGTTGCTCGTTGTCTGTGCGTTTGCCTACTACCTTGTGGCTAATCGCACCGGTGGACCGCGCCCCAACCAGCTGGCCGCTGGTCCTGGGACCGCAGGCGGCGCACCTGCACCGGCAACGGGCTCAACCGCCCCGCTACGGAATCCTGGGCCCCAGGATGGGCGCTCACCCAGATTTGGGACAACTCCGCGCAGGACGCCACTTAATCAAACCGCGTGGCATTCAACGAGAGCAGGCAGGCCGCCTGCGCTCCCAGCAAAGGCCGGGATGCCGGCGCTTTCGGCAAAGGCTGGGCCGCCTGCGATCCCAGGCGCGGCGCTCACGCTTCTAACCGAGCCCAACACTTCAGCTACATCAGGGAAACCTATGCGAGTAGAGTTACAAACAAAGGACCCGAACATTCGCATCATTTGGTTTTCACAACCGTCTATCAATGAAGGTTCGCCAATCGAGTCTTCCAAAGGCATCTAATCCGAAGTCATCTTAGGAGGCAGTTCTCATGATCAAACATATGAAAAACGCAGTTACAGCATTCGCCCTGGTTCTCATCATTAACGCCACTTCATTTGCTCAGACGCCAAGCCCTGCGGCCCAGACAAGACCCGAAGACAACTACGTCACGGAGAAGGGTTTCAAGAGTAAGGTGTTCACGGTTACCTATCGCGATGTAAACCAGCTATCCAGCGTATTGAGGCCGTTGCTCAGCGGTTTCAAGGGCGCGACCATCTCATCCAATGGCGAGTTTAAGACGCTCACGGTACGTGACTTCCCCGAAAATATTGCCACCATCGAAGAAGCCATCAAGCGGCTGGACCTGCCGACGGCTGCCCGCCCTAACATAGAACTTCACATTCACATTCTGGTGGGGTCAAACTCGGGCGTCTCGACCGAACAGCCTCCGGCTGAACTGAAAGATGTAATTGCCCAATTGCGGGGAACTCTTACTTACAAGAACTATGAATTGGCCGCCTCAGTGGTCCAGCGTCTGACTGAAACGCCGCGAGGGCTTCGTGGCACTGGCGCCGCGCAGATTTCAAATTCAACACCCGGTGGACCCAGCGTGGGTTTACCTTACGAATACTTTATCAACCAGGTCTCGTGGGTTTCGAACCCGGCCGGCGCGGCCACAATCCACATTGCGGAATTCACGTTTGGGACCGTGAGCGATAAGGAACGAGTTCAAGTGCAGACCGCGCTCAACCTCCGCGATGGCGAGAAGGTGGTGGTGGGAACCGCTACCATCAGAGACCGTGCGCTAATCGTCGTGCTCACGGCGAAGGTGCTGAACTAGAATCGCGAACCACATCGTACACTTGTAGGGCCGGCAACTCCGTGGCCACCCCTGTTCGTTACGGAAGCGGCATTTTGAAATGTGGTGCAACCGCCACGAGCGGCGGCCACGGAGTGCCGCCCCTACAACGTTTCGCGGATCGTAAACGGACTAAGCTTTGTGCTACTCGGAGGGACTGCACGGCAGTTCAATCGTGAACGTGCTGCCCTTTCCTAATTCGGATTTCACTGTAACTTCACCACCGTGCGCCCGGGCCACGTGCTTGACGATCGCCAGTCCGAGTCCCGTGCCTCCCATCTCTGGTGAACGAGCACGGTCGACCCGGTAAAACCGCTCGAACAACCGTTCCAGGTGCTGTGAAGGAATCCCCTCGCCGGTATCCTCGACAATTATTTTATGAGGGGGCCGGGCGAGCGCTGACTGACGACCGCCGGTAGGGTCCCGCTCATGAACTGCTGATCCGGGCTCGCTCCGAATCGTGACCTGGCCGCCGGCGCGGTTGAACTTGATCGCGTTCTCCACCAGATTCGTCAACATCTGTTCCAGCCGCCGGGCATCGGCGTAGACCGTCACTTCCCTGCCTACCGCATTTGTCACCTCAATCTCATAGGTCGCAGCTTTGGCGGCGAGTGAGGAGATGACGTCGTCAACCACGGAAGATAGTTTCACTTCTTCCGCTCTCACCGGCACATTACCAGTCTCAATGGCGCTTAGTTCCAGAATGTCGTCAATAAGATCCTGCATCCGCACCGCATTTCGGCGAATGATTGAGAGAAACCTCTGGCTGCTTTCGCGGTCATCGATTGCTCCCCTCTCCAGCGTTTCAACAAATGCGATAATCGCGGTCAACGGAGTTCGCAGTTCGTGGGAAACGTTGGAGAGAAACTCCTGACGGACCTGTTCGAGGCGCTCGATGCGGGTCACGTCTACGAATACCCCCAGAGCTCCCTCTGCGTTTTCCGGATCCTTGCCATTGGCACCAGCCGAACTTCCCAGCGGCACTACCCGCAGATCGAAGACGAGCCGATCTGGCCCATGCGTTTGAATTCTGACTCCGTTGCGTTCGGTTCCCTGGAGCGCATCCAGAAACGCGCTGTAGATGGCGGGATTACGAGTGAGTTCGGTCAAGCGTTGCGTATTGAGCGCACCCTGGGACGGGCTGAACAAACGGAGCGCAGCTGCATTCGAGGCGACTACCCGCATGTCTCGATCAAC
>DATKIS010000833.1:0-2533 GCA_035543975.1 Pyrinomonadaceae bacterium | reverse complement strand
GATGCGGAAACTGGTGAGGTTCAGGGAGAACCCGAGATTGTTACCCGCGGCGTGCGCGGTTTTGATGCTCGCAATGGCGCGTTGAAAGACGCGCGACGCATCGTGGCCGCCGCCCTGGCCGGCGCCTCACGCCAGACACTCAACGACGAGAGCCTGCTTAAAGAACACGTCCGGGTGGAGCTCAAACGATTTATTCAGAAGCTGACCGGGGCCAAGCCGGTAATCATGCCGGTCGTGGTTCAGGTCTAATTGAGTTTCAAGTTCCACGTTTCAAGTTTCAGGTTTCTCGTTTGAAGATACGAATGCCTACGGCTTTATCATTCTCATCCTCCCGAGGTGAATCGTGGCGACCTTTAAAACGTTTGAGCAGATTGATGCTTGGCAGAAGTCAAGGGAGTTGACGAATCGTGTATACATTCTGACTAGTAGAGGATCTTTTGCCCGAGATTATGGCCTTAGAGATCAAATCCGGAGAGCGTCTGTTTCGATTATGTCGAACATTGCGGAGGGATTTGAACGAAGCGGAACCAAAGAGTTCACTCAATTCCTGGCAACGGCCAAAGGTTCTGCCGGCGAAGTGCGATCGCAGCTTTATGTAGCGCTCGACCAAAACTACCTCGACCAGGACGAATTTAATATCCTTAGCTCGACCGCAACCGAGATAAGCCGGATGATAAGCGGGTTGATGGCATATTTACGAGGCTCCGGAATGAGTGGAACTAAGTTTAAGACTGGTTCTTAGCGACCTGAAACCCTGAAACTTGAAACTTGAAACTTGAAACTTGAAACTTGAAACACTGGGCGAGCAAAGTAGTGATGATCACGGGTGCGTCGTCCGGCATCGGACGCGGGCTGGCGGTTGAGATTGCGCGCCGCGGCGCAAGAGTGGGTTTGGTGGCGAGGCGGGCTGAGCAGCTGGCTGAGCTGGTAGCAGAAATCGAGGCGGGAGGCGGCAAGGCGGTAGCCATACCCGCTGACGTTCAAAATGCTGATTCGATGAAATCAGCCGCTGAGCAGTTGCGCGAAACCCTCGGGCCTATCGACGTCCTGATTGCGAATGCCGGTATTGGGCCGACCCGGGACGCGGCCAAGTTTGACGCGGCAGAAGTTTCGGACGTCATCAACGTGAATGTTATCGGGGCCTCGAATAGTGTAGCGGCAGTGCTGCCCCGGATGCTTGAACGCGGCGAAGGTCAATTAGTGGTCATCTCAAGCCTGGCAGCTTATCGAGGTTTGCCAAAGTCGGCCGCTTATTGCGCTAGCAAGGCCGCAGTTTCCTCGCTTTTCGAGAGTCTGCGCCTGGACCTGGAGCCACGAGGCATCGCTGTAACGATAATTCACCCGGGTTTTATCAAGACCCCGTTAACTGCGGGCCGTGGCGCGCAACTGCCTTACTTGATGGAAGTGGACGACGCGGTAGACAAAATGGTGCGCGCAATCGAAAAGCGGCGGAAAAGCTATTCCTTTCCCTGGCAACTGGCCACGATTGTCCGCGCCAGTATGGTCATGCCGATTTGGATGTATGACCGGATATCGAGAGCGAATTCGTTTCGGGAGTAGTTAGTGGTCGGTAGGTCGGTAGTTAGTAATCAGCAATCAGTAATCAGCTATCAGTAGTCAGTCAGTAGTTTTTGGCTATTGATCGTGTCGCCAATGCGTCCATCTGACTGCTGACTACTGACAACTGATTACTGACTGCTGACAACTGATTACTGACTGCTGACTGCTGACTGCTGACTGCTGACTAGTGACAACTACCAATGACCCTTCTCCAAGCTATCATCCTGGGCATTGTCCAGGGACTAACCGAGTTCATTCCGATCAGTTCTACCGCCCATCTCGTTTTCGCCGCCCGCCTGTTGGGTCTCTACGATGGCGTCGAGGCGACGCTGAAGGCTGAGCAAACCACCGCGACGATTGCTGTGATTCAACTTGGCACCCTCCTGGCGGTGCTCATCTATTTTGCCCGCGACATCATCGACATCTCGCGCTCGTTTGTAAGTGATCATCTGGCGCTGCTCCGCGGCAGGAATCGGGTAGACGGCAGCAAAAGTCTTTCGCGCGGCGCCTGGTTGGGCTGGCTGGTAATTGTCGGTTCAGTCCCCGTCGCCGTGGTGGGGTTGCTATTCAAGAAACAGATCGAGGGCACGTTTACCAAGAACCTCTGGATTATTGCCACGATGATGATCGTCGTCGCCATTCTGCTGGCGCTGTCGGAATGGGTGGGGAAGAAAGAGCGTTCGATGGAACAGCTTGGTCTCAGTGATGCGCTGGCCGTAGGCGTGTCGCAGGTGCTGGCGCTTATTCCAGGTTCGAGTCGCTCCGGTTCCACCATAATGGGCGGCTTATTTGTCGGGCTTACACGCGAAACGGCCGCCAGGTTCTCATTCTTGTTGTCTATCCCGGCGATTGCCGCCAGCGGACTGCTCGAACTCAAAGAAGCGATCCACAAACTTCCGGAGGGTTCTTATCTGCCCCTGGTGGTGGCGACAGTGGTTTCCGGCGTCATCGGATATGCCTCGATCTGGTTTCT
>DATKIS010000832.1:0-2229 GCA_035543975.1 Pyrinomonadaceae bacterium | reverse complement strand
CCTTTTGCTTTTTTCTGCTCGTCGGTCATCTTCATGTCGCACGAGTCGCCACTACAACAGCAGCAACCATCCTTGCCGCTGTGCATCGCTGCAGTCATGCCTTCATGCGTCCCCTGGTGCATCCCCTGATGCATCTTGGAGTGATCCTTCTTGGCATGTTCCTTCTGGCCATGCTCCTTCATACCCTGACTCATCGAGCACGAGTCACCTTTGCAGCAGCCCTCTTTCGCTGAATGGTTCTTCTCCCTGGCTTGCTGGGATTTCATCTGACAAGAATCGCCACAACAGCAGTCGTGTTTCGCGGCCGTGGCTGAATCACTCTTCGCGTGATCCTTCGTTGCATGGTCCTTCATCGAGCACGACTCGGCTTTGCAGCACGAGTCCATCGCGCAACACGAATCGGCCTTAACTACTGTAGCCGTTTGCGTGGTGTTTTGAGTAAAAGCGACGCTCGAAAGCGTCAGCCCAAGTCCGAGCGCGAGCGCGAGGCTCAGACCGAATATTCTGTGTCTTTTCATTTTATTCTCCTGGTCTCTAAAGATCTTGAAGTTTTGGTATCAGGCGGCCGCACGGTTACCGATTCGAGGGAACACGCCGATACGCGGACAGACAGACGTTCTTGTCTGTCGAACGAGGGAGGGACAGGCTACGTGGCCTGTCCTGGAGGCAGATCTCTAGATCAGAAAGGCACAACAGCGGAGGTAAGTGTGTCCGCGGTTAGGTAACTGAAGGGTGGCGGAAAGAGGAGCCGGTTGCTCCGGAGACTTTCGGTCAGGACGATAGGAATTAGCAACCGCCTGCGGCGCACTGACCTCATCGCCCCGGCTCTTTGAGACCACAGCGGCCTTGCTGGCGGCGAGATGACAGTCCTTCATCATCCCCGAAGAAGATCCGTCAAACTGAAAGGACATCGCAGTGCGCGCGGTTATTTGTTGCGTTTTGGACTTAGCTTCCGCTTTAACTTTCGTGCAACAGTGATGGCTATTAGACCCGCTGGCGGAACCTGCAACCTTCGGAGAAGCTGGGGCGATTCCCGAAGAACACGCCTGTTCCGAAGCCACCATCGCTGTGTGTTTTGGAGTAGAAGCTTGGGCGTTCGCTTCTAATGGAGAATCCGCTGCCATTCCACTGCAGCCGAGCGTGCAGCCTCCGGCTACCCAAAAGCTAAGCAGCGGTACCAATAGAAAGCGAGCAATTCGGGATGATGACAAGTTTAACAAGGCAGGATAAGTCTAGACTCGGAACTGTTAATTGTCGAGGCATGAAAGTGGGTGGAGTCCCAAGGTCAATTCTTTGCGTAAACTTTGCGGCTCTTCGCGCTCTTTGCGGTTCGTTTTTAAGGAGTTTTCCTACCTCAACGTACACACAAAGCCGCAAAGGCTCGGGAGATTTCCCAGATTAGGACACCACTCGAAATGTCAAAGAAAGCCTGCCACTTTGGGTACTAAACTGAGACTAATCACGGCAGCATCAATTGTTACCATTTTCTAGCGCTTCGATTGGCACAACGAATTTTCGACGAAACCAATGTATCCTGTGAGCGATATTGTAAAGAACTTTTGGGATTTTATTGGGGGACCAAAATGGATTTAGATAAGAGCAAGATCGTAACTCAAGAGGAAACCGGTGAACTGGCGCCTATGGATCAAGTGGAAGAGCGGGTGGAAGCGGAGATGAAGAAACTGGTGGGAGAAGCCAGGAAACTCGTGGCTGATGGATTACAAGATGACGAACTGGCGCGCCAGGGCGAAGAATTGAAGGAGGAAGCCGAGCGCAAGTTAAGAGAGGCAAACAACTCGTCTGACTAAGTTTGCGATCTCGGATTGGCGCTGAGAGTCTGATTGGAATCTGAGATCTCGAATCTGAGATCTGAGTCTGAGAATCTGAGTTTGAGATCTCAGATCGCCTCGATCAATTAGCCGCCGCCTTTTCGTTCAATGCCTCTTCGACGGCTTCCTTGATAAGTGCCGGCGTCGAATTCGGGTTGAAGCCGACGAACCTCTTCACCACTCTCCCGGTGCGTGAAATCACAAAGCTTTGCGGAATCGCGTCGCGGCCTTGCATCAAAGCAATCGACACCTCCGGAGGTGACCAACCAATACGATAGTTCACGTCATGGTCTTGGACGAATTGCTTGACTGCTTCGACCGTCGTGTCGGGATTCTCCGTTGATAGTCCAACTACCTCCAGCCCCTTTGAACGAAACTCCTTGTAGAGCTTAACGAGTTC
>DATKIS010000831.1:0-4078 GCA_035543975.1 Pyrinomonadaceae bacterium | reverse complement strand
TCGTGCTGAGGTGCTCAACAGATTGAACGGTAATGCCGCCTATCGGAAGTTGTTTCGTGAGGCGTTTCCCGAAGTAAAGAATGGCGCGCTGATAGACTTCGACATGTTCGGCAAAGCCACCGCAGAATTTGAATTCAGTCTCGTCTTCGCCGATGCTCCGATTGATCGCTACGCCAGAGGATTAAAAAATGCGCTGAGTGACGATCAGAAAGTCGGCGCGCTGCTTTTCTTCGGCAAAGCCGGATGCGTGGCCTGTCACAGGGTTTCAGGACCATCGAACGAAATGTTCAGCGACTTCGCGCAGCACGTGGTGGCTGTCCCCCAAATTTCTCCCGCGGTGGGCGATCCGCTGGCCGCCAACGTACTCTTTGACGGTCCGGGTCAGAATGAGGACTTCGGTTTGGAACAAGTCACCGGTGAGTCGAATGATCGCTACAAGTTTCGCACCTCGCCACTCCGAAATGTGGCCATGCAGCCCAGCTTCTTCCACAACGGATCATTCACCAGGCTGGAAGATGCTATCCGGCACCATCTCGATGTTCTCACTTCGGTTAATAATTACGATCCGGCGGCGGCAGGAGTTGCAACCGACCTGACCGGCCCGCTTGGTCCAATGGCGCCGGTCCTGGCGCGGCTGGATCCCCTCCTCGTTAATCCGATTGTTTTGACAGATCAAGAGTTTCGGCAGTTAGTAGACTTTGTCGGGAACGGTCTCCTCGATCCCCGAGCCACACCTGAGAACCTAAAAAAGCTTGTGCCTAAATCGGTCCCGAGTGGCCGGGGGGTGTTGATATTCGAATTCAAATGATGACGGGGCCGACGGCGGATTCATTGGGCGAGGCGATGTAGACGTCAGGAATCACGACGATTCCCGGGAACGCTCTAGTCAGACTTATCCATCAACGCGGTAACCCCTGGCAATGCCTCGCCGGAAAGAAATTCAAGTGTAGCGCCGCCGCCGGTCGAGATATGGGTTATGCGATCGGCAACGCCGGCTTGAGTTACCGCCGCCACTGAATCCCCTCCACCCACAATAACTATGGCACCGCGATCCGCTGCTTCAGCCACGGCCAGGGCAATTCCGATGGTGCCCTCATTGAATGGTGGTTCTTCAAACACGCCCATCGGGCCGTTCCAGATGATGGTGCGCGCGTCCTGCAGCGCATTGCTGAAATGCGCAACGGTTTCCACGCCAATGTCCATCCCTGCATGACCGGCGTTCGTAAACTCGATGGGAATCGTCTTAGCCACGATCTTGTCGCCTTTGATGGGTTCGTAACTGTCGACTACCTGGTGATCGGTCGGCAGCAATAGCTCTACTCCGGCAGCTTCCGCTCGCTTCTTTATTTCCAGCGCGGTCTGCAGCTTTTCGTTTTCTACCAGTGACTTGCCCACCGTAAAACCCTCGGCCTTGAAGAACGTGTAGGCCATCGCGCCGCCAATCAGAATCCTGTCCACTTTGCGATCGATCAAGGCGTTGATAACCGGGATTTTGTCAGAGACTTTGGCGCCACCAAGTATGGCTACAAACGGGTGCTCAGGATCACTGATCACGCGACCCAGGTAGTCCAACTCTTTCTGCATTAACAACCCCGCCGCAGCCTTCTCCACATGTTTGGTAATTCCGGCCGTCGATGCATGCGCGCGATGGGCAGCGCCAAAAGCGTCGTTCACATAAAGGCCATCACAAAGACTGGCCAACTGCTGAGCAAACGCATCATCGTTCTTTTCTTCTTCGGAGTGAAACCTTAGATTCTCGAGCAACAGCACATCGCCATCCTGCAGGGCCCCAACTTTGGATTCGGCTTCATCGCCAACACAGTCACTAGCAAAAACCACTGTCTTCCCCAGTAGCCCTGAAAGATGTTCAGCCACGGGACCCAGGCTGTACTTATCAACGCGCTCGCCCTTCGGCCGTCCCAAATGCGAAGCCAGAAGCACGCGAGCGCCTTGTTCAGTCGCATAGTTTATTGTCGGCAGAGCGGCGCGGATCCGCGTGTCGTCATCAACCTTGCCTTCCTTGATCGGCACGTTGAAGTCAACGCGAATAAAAACGCGCTTGCCTTTGATATCGAGGTCTTTGATCGAGAGTTTTGACATGGAAATGATGAGTAATGAGTGATGAGTGATGTGAAACGACAAGCAATTCTATGACCTTACTCATCGCTTATCACTCATCACTCATCACTGCTTTATAGTCCCTTCTGGGCAATGAACTTGATTAGATCGCGAACGCGGCAGGAATATCCCCACTCGTTGTCGTACCAGGAGAGGACTTTGATTAGTCGGCCGCCGATGACCTTGGTGTATTCCGCATCAACAATCGAAGAGTTCGAATTCCGCCTGAAATCGGCAGAGACGAGCGGCTCTTCCGAGAAGGCAAGAATGCCACTTAGTTCTCCGTTGGCTGCCTCCTTAAGAGCGGCATTCACCTCTTCGGTGTTGGTTTCTTTCTCAACTTCCATCACCACATCAACGAGGGAAACATTCGGGGTCGGCACGCGGACAGAAATGCCGTCAAACTTGCCCTTCAGTTCCGGCAGCACTAGAGCGACGGCTTTGGCAGCCCCGGTTGAAGTCGGAATCATCGAGAGCGCGGCGGCGCGGGCGCGCCGAAGGTCCTTGTGCGGCAAGTCCAGCAACTGCTGGTCGTTGGTGTAGGAGTGAATGGTAGTCATCTGTGCCGACCGGATCCCAAACCTTTCGTGAATCACTTTGGCTACCGGCGCCAGACAGTTTGTCGTGCAGGAAGCATTTGAAATGACATGATGATTGGCCGGATCATAACTGCTTTCGTTGACGCCCAGGACTATGGTTATGTCTTCGTCCTTCGCCGGCGCCGAAATGATCACCTTCTTCACGCCGCCGCGCAGGTGCTTCTTAGCGTCTGCCGCCTTGGTGAAAAGTCCCGTTGACTCAATCACGATCTCGGCGCCCACCGACTCCCAGTCAATCGCCGCGGGGTCGCGTTGGGAGAAGACTCGAAACTCGTCGTCTTCGACCTTAATCCCATTTTCGGTAGAGGTAATCTCATGATCGAGATTGCCGAGCACCGAGTCATACTTCAGAAGATGTGCCAGCGTCCGGGTATCCGTGAGATCGTTTACCGCAACGAAATCAATATCCGGATCACCGATTGAGGTCCGGTAGATATTGCGTCCGATTCGACCAAAGCCGTTGATGCCAACCTTTACCGCCATTAGGGAATTCTCCTCCTGCCGATTTTTCCAGCCTGCGATTCATCGTGATGCGATCCACAGCCCAAAGCTGGCGCTGCTGTTGCGCAAAAGAGGATCGAAACTTGCTGGGAGTAAAGAAGCCCAAGGTTATGCGGGGTAGCTTTACCTGTCAAGCCAACACCTGTTGGAACTTTTTGAAACTGCGTTCAGCTTCTTAGCGTAGTAAAGACTTGATCAGACGAGACTTGTTTGTTAACAGTTAACTGCGTTTTCCAAAAAAATTAAGAGTGATAACTGAAGGAGCTTTTGGTGTGATGTTGATTCCTCAGCCCCGTGCGCTGTTTAAGATACTTTCTTTATCTGCCTTTCTTTGTATCGGCAGCAATATTGCTTTTGCTCAAACGCCAGCAGCGACTCCGGCGCCAAGGCCCAACCCAGCTACCCAAGATGCGACGCGGCCCCCGGGCCAGGAAAGACAAAACCCGTCAACTCCGCCAGGAACCCAACAACAGCCACCGACAGCTGCCCCTGGAGTTCAACCGGCGCCGCCACAAGCTCCACCGGGCGCTCCCAATGTGGTCCCCCAATCACCCACGCAGAATCCTGCGGCGCCAACTCAAAACCCCGCGGCACCCCAAGATCCTGGTACACCGCCTGTCGAAACGACAACTCAGGATCCAACCGACCCAGTTTTCCCGGCCGTCGAACAGAGGCCACTTCCTCCCATGCCGAATCTAACCAGGCTCGGCGTTACCAGCGACAACACGCTGACACTCTCGCTAAACGATGCCGTCAAGCGAGCACTAGAGAACAACAACGACATCGAAATCGCCCGCGACGATGTGAGGCTTGCTGAAACACAACTGCGTTCGTTGCAGGGAGTCTACGATCCGCTGTTC
>DATKIS010000830.1:0-7158 GCA_035543975.1 Pyrinomonadaceae bacterium | reverse complement strand
CAACTCAGAGAATCGCTAAAGTGATTTCTTGCTAACGCGAGTGCGGCGCACTTTATCACGATGTTTCTAACCTTGCAAATATTCTTTCTAGCTTGATAACGCGCGTTCGCGGAACACTACGGAATTCAAAAAAGTGAGGCTTTCAAGGTGACGATCGACAGGCGGGGAGGGTGGAACTACTGGGCCAGATTGGTTCCTAAGGCCTTCAATACTTAACCGCTCGCCTGTGCTGTTTCGCGTAGTTTTGTCTGATTTCGTGGATCGTATGGCTTCGAATCGTAACCACGCGATCCACGAAATTACACGAAATTTCCCGTAGCGACGCGACCGGATGGATCTTTAACTTTAATCTGGAATCGAGGCTTCGACGAGTTTCTGGAGCAGCGTTAGCGATTCCTGCCAACCGAGATAGCAAGCTTCAGCCGGGATCACAGCGGGCACTCCCTCTTGAACGATGTTCAACTCCGTGCCGACCGAAACTTGATTCAACGTGATCGTCGTTTGCATTTCGCCGGGCAGATTTGGATCGTCGAATCTGTCAGTGTGGCGGATGAGTTCGTTGGGCGTTAACTCAAGATACTCTCCACCGAAGGAGTGGCTCTTTTCAGTGGTAAAATTGGTGAACGACATACTGTAAGTGCCGCCGACTTTTGCATCGAGGTGATGGACCTGTCCCGTGAATCCATTGGGCGGGAGCCATTTGCACATTGCACTGGCATCAAGGAATGCCCGGTAAACTCGCTCGGGCGGCGCCTGGATTACTCGATGGAGTTGGATAGTGTTTGTATTGCTGTCTGTCATGATGTTTTCCTTCAACCCGGGGAAACGGGTTTCATTTTCGAAGATGCAACTCTGAAGGAGTTGGGTTACGCCTCGCGAACAACAAAGCCATCGCAACTCCTTCAGAGTTGCGAAGAATCTTCTTCCTACTCTTTATCCCAGGGTTTCAAGGCAAACCCTGGGCTGGAATTAGCCAACGCTCTCAGCGTAAAAAGTTAAAATCCCATGTATCGTTCACTAGTTCTTGCTAATAACTCTCATGACGAGTTTTGCAAGTGGCTCTAAAGTTTGTCGGACACTTAACCGCCGGCGATGGCTCCGATGATATAAAAGGGCTCCGCTCCCGATGCGATTTCCGGACGGACCGGATCGTCCGGCGAATCGTGCGTGACGTCCTCGTTGCAGGCAAAGAATCTTAAAAAGGGCCGGCGTTCTCCCGAGACGTGCTCGCGAATCGTTCCACGCAACATCGGAAACCGTGTCTCGAGTGCATCGAGGATCGACGCCCTGGTCACTTCGCCGTCAACCTCTACTGTCACCTCGCCGCTGACGCCCGCGAGCATCCGCAAATGCGCCGGCATTACTACCCGAATCATGGCCCTTCTCATGACAGCGTCTGGACCTCCACTGAAAGCACGGGAGGAAGATCACGAACAATCGGGGCCCAGGTGTCACCGGCATCGGCCGAGGCATAGACTTGCCCTCCGGTGGTGCCAAAGTACACGCCACAGGAATCCAGCGAGTCGACCGCCATCGCATCGCGCAGCACGTTGACGTAACAGTTTTCCTGTGGCAGGCCCTTAGTGAGCGCCTCCCATTCGTTCCCACCGGTTCGACTGCGATAGACGCGCAATTTCCCATCGGGTGGATAATGTTCACCATCACTCTTGATTGGAACGACGTAAATCGTTTCGGCCTCATGCGGGTGAACGTCAATCACAAATCCGAAGTCGCTCGGCAAGTTACCGCTGACCTCGTGCCATGATTCACCCGCGTCGTCGCTGCGCAAAACGTCCCAGTGCTTCTGCATATACAGCAGGTTCGGATTTGAAGGATGCTGGGCAACGTGATGAACGCAGTGGCCCACCTCGGCCGTCGGATCGGGAATGTATTGTGAGTGCAATCCTTTATTGATTGGTTTCCACGTTGCACCGCCATCGTCAGTGCGAAATGCTCCCGCCGCTGAGATCGCCACAAAGATCCGTTCTCGATTCCCGGGATCCAGAATGATCGTATGCAGGCACATACCGCCGGCGCCCGGCTGCCACAGAGCCCCGGTGCCGTGGCCGCGTAATCCCGGAAGTTCAGCCCACGTTTGACCGCCGTTGGTGGACCGGAACAATGCGGCATCTTCAACGCCGGCATACACCGTATCCGGATCGTCGCGGGAAGGTTCAATATGCCAGACACGTTTGAACACCCATGGCTTTGCTGTACCGTCGTACCACTGATGGGTCGTGAGCGGTTTGCCGGTTTCAGCCGAATCGTCGTAGACAAACTTATTGCTTTCGCCCAGGGGCATGCCCTCGGGGGTTGTCGTCGGTTCCCCGGTCGGCGTACCTGGCTGGAACCACGTCTTGCCCCCATCGTCGGAGCGTTGAATAACCTGGCCGAACCAACCGCTGGTTTGCGAGGCGTAAAGGCGGCTTGGCTCTGCGGGCGATCCTTTCAGGTGATAGAGCTCCCACCCGGCGAAAAGCGGCCCACTCACGTCCCACTTTTCGCGCTTTCCATCTGACGTAAGAATGAAGGCGCCCTTACGGGTGCCTACGAGTACTCGAACTTTGCTCATCTTTTTCTCCTTCCGCGCTGACTCATCCTAAATATCAGGTACCTCTGGTTATATGTCGAATGGCGACCCGCAAAATCGACAAGGGCAGAGAAGAAACTTTGTCTTTCCCCGCCCGCTTTTGTCTGCAAACCACCTGCGTAAGGGCTATTGTCACGGTAGCGGACAGTCCGTGAACCATGGCTGGCTGTCGCAGTGCGGACGATTTGCCAACAGGCGTGGAGAGTACAAACTTTAGTTTGCGCGATTCGCGTAAGACGCTAGACTGGGTCACCCCGCAAAGGCAAACTAAAGTTTGTACTCTCTACGCCTGTTACCAACACCAGAGCTTACTCGCTACTGGCCGCCCGGCTCATCAATCCACCTTGCGTCGGTCCCGAGCGCCTCGGTCGCGCGCCGGGTCGTCATCCGGATCCGGAGTTTCCTGACACGTCCGCGAGGGGCGTTACCCAAAAGGGTTATTTTGTGTTCTTGCGTGGATCGCATTACTCCGAATCCTTAGCTTCAGTCCAAGAGTTGCGGCGAGATTGGATTCAGGTATGGCGCCTTAATATGCATCATGTCATTATCGCCTGCGACAAAACCAGATCAGGAGACCATTTGATGCAACGTGCAAAGATCGCGTTTTATATTTCGCTTTTGTTTCTTGCCCTTAATACAAAGACACTCGCACAAAACGACGGCCAACCAAAATCACGCGCTGAGTTAACCGGCTACGAAGAGACAACTCGCTACGAAGAAGTTCTTAGTTTCATCGCCGAGCTGCAAAAACGCAGTCCATTGGTTCGTCTTGAATCTTTCGGCAAATCCGAAGAAGGGCGGATGTTGCCGCTGATGGTTCTCTCGGATTCAGCGATTTCGCATCCGCGCGATGCGCGCAGTTCGGGCAAGCCTATTGTCTTTATCATGGCAAACATCCACGCGGGCGAAGTCGAAGGCAAAGAGGCTATGTTGCACCTCTCAAGACGCATTCTGATTGGTGACCTGAGGCCGCTGCTCGGCAAGTTGATAATTCTGATCGCGCCGATTTACAACGCCGACGGCAACGAGAAAATCAACCTCAATAACCGCACGGCGCAGAATGGACCCATCGGAGGAGTCGGCGTACGCGAAAACTCCCAAGGCTATGATCTCAACCGCGATTACATGAAACTCGATTCACCCGAAACGCAATCGCTCGTCAATGTGTTGAACCGTTGGGACCCACACCTCACGGTTGATTTACACACCACCAACGGCTCTTATCATGGCTATCATTTGACCTACTCGCAGCCGCTTAACCCGAACACAAATCCGCTGATTCTCAACTATCACCGTGACAAGATGTTGCCCGCCATCACCAAGGCGATGCTGAAAGCACACAAGTTTCGCAGTTACTACTACGGCAATTTTCCGCGCTTCACTAATTTGCCGACGCCGGGAGAGAAGACCAGATGGGAGGCATTCACGCACCAACCGCGTATCGGACAAAACTACCACGGTCTGCGTAACCGCCTGACAATTCTTTCCGAAGCTTACAGCTACCTCACCTTCAAACGCCGCGTTGAAGTAACCGAAGCTTTTGTAGAAGAGATTTTCAAATACGCCGCCGCGAACGCCGCCGAGATTTACCAACTGACGAAACGCGCCGACGAAGAAACCGTGCGTAAGTTCCTGGGCAGCGAAGCAGTTCAGCAAGGCGTCGCCTTTGAAATGCGCCCGCTGCCAAAGCCCGTGGATATTCTTATCGGCGAAGTGGTGAAAGTGAAAAATCCGCGATCAGGCAAAGAGATGACGGCGATGGTCGAAGATAAGTTTAAGCCACTGCGGATGGATGATTATGGAATCTTTGCTGCGACTAAAAACGTGAGCGCGCCGCGAGTTTACCTATTCAAACCCGAAAAGGATTTGCAAGGTGTTATTGAAAAACTTCTCCAACACGGAATCGCCGTCGAAGAGCTGACCGCGCCGCTGCCAGCGGAAGTAGACGTCTTCATAGTGGGAAACGTCACCCGTGCCCAGCGCCCGTTTCAGAAACATCATGAAGTAAAGATTACGGGAGCGTACAAGAAAGAGAGCATGACCTTTCCCAGCGGAACGGTTATCGTCAGAACAGCGCAACCCCTCGGTATCCTCGCTTGCTACTTGCTCGAACCCGAAAGCGACGACGGTTTGATTAATTGGAACTTTTTTGACGCTTACCTTGAAACAGGAAAGACTTTTCCGGTTTACAAACTTATGCAAAGTGTAAACGCAGCGAGTAGGTTGATAGAAAAACGGTGAGAGCGCGGGATAGCAGGTTTGCACCGGGGTGGTCACCAATAACATGGGTTGCGATTTCGCGATTCTCGTTCGCTGGTGCGAGTCGTGGTCACCCGGCGCGATCTCATTCACACGTGGCTTTCAGCCCGGTGATTGAAAGCTGCGAATTATCCTTGAACCGTTTCTAACCCTTTTTTTGCTTTATCGCGTAGTAGCACACCTGCCTATCCGAGTATTTTGACCTTGGACCTTGGACTTGACCTGAGGCCCGCCGCGACTGGAGCGGGAATACGCTAATGATAGCCCCGTAATCGTGCTGTTTTTTGTTGACTTATCCAATCGGTATGCATATCTTTCAGCGCTTCTCGTAGGGACGTTTCCGCACTTCGACGCTTAAGCCCTATTCGCGTCGGTCCCATTCAAGCTCGCACACTGAAGCGTAACTAAAGGTCCGCACTCGGCGCCGTGGCGTTATGCCTGGCACCAGGTGCTAGTCGAGGTTCCTCCAGCCGGCGCGGGAAAGAGAAGCCAAATCACGATCGCATAAAGACCATAAAACCACGGAGGAGAGACATGGCTGTTTTCGACGACGATAATGGAGACTTGTTTTCACAGTGGCGGTACGGGCAAACAATGATGGTTAACTGTTTTCGCATCGCGGATCCTGACACCTACTCTGATCAATACCTCTACATCCCGGGAAACTCGTTCCACCGGCCGGGCGATCACGCCCTGGAGAATGTGGACATCGACCCGAAGAGCTATCCGTACCGGAGCATCAACATTGCGGCCGAAACCTATGTCCCGATTGGCCCCGCGTTCATGGTCTGGCCCGCGGACCAGCATCGCCTCAAGATGAAGGATGGGATTATTGATTTGTCAGAGTTCCGGAGCGTGAGACATGTACCTGGCGAAGACTCACCGTTCCTGGGACGCAGACTCAGGTTGGCCTCTGATCTCCCGGCTCCCCCCACTGCGGATCGGCCCGACCCCAAATTCACCGGGCAAAGCAATTTGCCGGTAACAATAAACGATCTCCATTTTGAACCAGGCGCCAACGACTTGCCAGGATTCAGCGCCCCCGCGGGCTATCTGGACGTGCCCGGGGCAAGTCAGGTCTACGAGCACTCGGCGAAGATCATTTGGGGCCCCGGCGAGAAGGAAAAGTTTTTGTACGACTTCCAGCCGGCGGCCCATGATGGTTGGGGCGAGGGCGTACCTGTATTCTGGGCCGTGCCGCCGGAAAGAGTGGCGAAGAGCCTCGAAGATTTGGCGCGCGAGGCCCAGGAGACCCGTCCCAAGCCGGCCGACGTTGACGAGCTTACCTCCGCCGACAACGTCTATAGAATCTCCCACCTTGCCGCCTCAATGGCACTTTCACCCGGCATGAGCCTGGGTGGTGACGAACTCTCTCCTTTCGTGACCTTCCTGAAGTCCCTGGGCTATCCGGTGAAACTGATTACATCCGGTATGTCACTCGACGCCGCGGTAATAGTCGGCGGAATGATGGAGACGGGAACGGTTTATGACCTCGAGCGGAGGGCACTTCACGATTACTCGACCTGGGGCTTCGGGGTGAGCCCGGCTGTTGGCGGCACGGTCAATCTCACCCTGGGTTACTGGTGGGGGGAATCGGAAGAGGAGGTCCTCAAGACCATGCAGGGCCTCAGTTCCTACCTGGTGTTTGGGGGCACCTTCGGGATGGGGGTGAATTTCTATATCACGATGACCCTGGAAGGAAAGGTGTACGGCCTGACAATCTCGCCGCAGTTTGGCCCTGAGGTCGAGGTCGCGATCGGCTATGGTGGCACGTACACGTGGCTGTACGGACCTTCGCCGCAACGCGGCGGGCCAAGAATAACCACGGCGAAGATCTAGCGAGGCTCTGCCTCAGACCGACGAAAGGCGCGGTTTAATTGGCCGCGGATTCGCGCGGAAAAACACGGATCGGAAATAGAACACCACAGAGCCTTCTGATCTGCGTTTTTCCGCGTCCATCCGCGGCTAACTTTCTGTTGTGGTACTCCGGACCGCGCATTTTCGTCGAATACTGCTGGTCCAAGAAGGCTTGCTCGCGCCTGTATCGCCCGTTCACTCTTCAGAATGGATGACAACATCTGGATTCCATGTTCAGTAAAAGCGTATGGCCGGTACTCCAGATGCTGGCGTCTCTTTAAGGTCACAGTTTGTGACCTTAAACGATTAGCTTTAACTGCCGACCACCACTCCCGCGCCTCGTCATTTGTCAGTTGAAACATGGGATCGGGCGGGAACGTCCTGATGTCGTTATACTGCTTGATTAAAGACCTTCCTGGAGACCTCATAGAGTTTGGCCAGATCGCGACCCA
>DATKIS010000829.1:0-3349 GCA_035543975.1 Pyrinomonadaceae bacterium | reverse complement strand
ACTAGTTCAATCCTGAGTCCTGTCAGTTGCAGCGCTTCCACCACCGCCTTCTCAGTTAGCGGTAAGTGATGATCGAAGTAGTCAAAATATTCTCGATAACAATAGCGAAAATTTGGGCCCAGGATGAGCAAACGGCCACCGGGTTTGAGCACCGCGGCCGATGCATGTAACACGGCCAGCATTGTCTCTCGCGACCGGCAGTGCTCCAGGAAGTTACTCATGAAGACCGCGTCGAAGTAGGAATTAGGGACAACTTCCGCGAGCCGTTCGGCTGCAATCTCATGGACGGTCACACCGGCAGCCGCATGACTCCTGGTCTCCGGATTGATGTCGACGGTAACGCGCTCGGCAGCTTCGATGTGGTTGATGAATTCGCAATAGCCACCGGCCACTTCCAAAACTCTGGCGTCCGGTGAAATGTATCGGGCAAACCAGTCTCGGCACAAAACCTTCCAGACCGCCGCCCGCCGCTCCAGTTGGTCCGCTGGAAAACGATGCCGGTAAAGTTGTTCGACGTCGATCCCGTCATGGTCGGGAGTTTTCGCTTCGGCGATTCTCAAGACTTGCTGCTCTCCAACTTCTCGGGACTCGGGCCGGATATCTCACGCGCGAGTGGAAAATGGTTCCGGCGATGATAGTCACCCTTTGAGAGCCACCGCTCAATAAAACAATAAAGAACTATGAAGAGATACCTGGACCCCATCTCCTGAATCTTGAGCTTGGAGATGCCGGCCTTACGATTGATCCAATAGTTGGGCAGGATTTCATAACTGTATCCCCGGACAATCGCCTTCAAGGGGAGCTCCACCGTGATATTGAAATGCTGGCTCAGGAAAGGCCGGAGCCCTTCGATTACGTTTCTGCGATAGAGTTTGAAGGCGTTGGTAATGTCGTTGTAGTGAAGTCCAAACAACAACCGAATGAGGGTATTGGCCATCCGGTTAAAGACTAGTTTCAGACCAGGATAGTCGATCGTCTTGGCCCCGCGCATGAAACGAGAACCAAACACACACTCGACATCTTTCTCCCGCATGACCCGGAAAAACCGGACCAGATCCTCAGGACGATCGGAAGCGTCGGCCATGTAGATTGCCACGGCTTCACCGGTGAAGCTTTCCAGACCCTTGCGAACCGCGGCGCCAAATCCATTAGGCGACGGATTATTAACCAGCCGTAGGGTGGGGATACTTTCCTGCAGTGCCAGGACTCTGGCTTCGGTAAGGTCGGAAGAGTTGTCGTTGACTACCAGGATTTCGTGGTCGATCAGTTCAGCGTCCAGGGCCGAATAAAGATCGCGGAGAGTCTTCTCAATGCAATCTTCTTCATTGTGGGCTGGAATGACGATGGAAAGCTTCATGACGCTTCTTTGGTTCTCTCCTGCGTGGCCTCGACGATTTCCTGGATGATTCTTTTGAGGTCGTAGGTGTAAGTCCAGCCGGGATAATCCTGCTGAAACTTGCGCACATCGCTTATCCACCAGATGTGATCACCCGAACGAGCGTCATCTGAAAGTTTGTAGTTCAACTTTCTGCCGGTCAACTCTTCGATAATACTTATTGCCTCGAGCACTGAACAGTTGCTGTAGCGTGAGCCGCCCATGTTATAGACAGCGCCGGCCTCGGGGTTCTGAAAGAAATGCCAGAAGGCATTTACCAGGTCGTACGAGTGAATGTTGTCTCGCACCTGTTTGCCTTTGTATCCATAGATAGTGTAGCCGGTGCCGGTCACCGCACACCGGGCCAGATAAGCAAGGAACCCGTGTAACTCCGCGCCTGAATGCGCCGGTCCGGTTAAGCAGCCACCTCTGAAAGTGCCGGTCTTCAAACCAAAATACCGGCCATACTCCTGCGCCGCGATGTCCGCCGCCACTTTGCTGACGCCAAACAGACTGTGCTTGGATTGGTCGATATTCATAGTTTCATCAATCCCATGATCATGGAACGGATGCGACTCGTCGATCTCCCAGCGCATTTCTTTTTCAGTTAAGGGCAAGCGGTTTGGCGTGTCGCCATAGACCTTGTTGGTTGAAGTAAAAATAAACGCCGCGTCCGGACAGTGTTGCCGGGTTGATTCAAGCATTACCAGCGTGCCGTTTGCGTTAATCGTAAAGTCGGTGAAAGGCTCTTTCGCCGCCCAATCATGACTGGGCTGCGCGGCAGTGTGCACCACCAGCGAAATATCCTTGCCAAACCCGGCAAACATATTCCGCACCTTCTCTTCGTCTCTGATATCAATCGGATGATGTTGAAAGTTCTTCAAGCTACTCTGCAGCTGTTGGGTGTTCCAGGCGGTGGAAGCCTCAGCACCAAAGAAGTATTTGCGCATATCATTGTCGATACCGACGACCTGCATACCTTTCTCGTGCAGAAACTTCACGGTTTCACTTCCGATTAATCCGGACGAGCCGGTCACAATAGCAACTGACATTAGATCCTTTATGCGAAGAGCGGTCTCAACTCTGACTGGTTATCGCGTAACCAGCGAAAAATATCCTCCACAATCGTTTCGACCGACCGCGCCGGTTGCCACGAGAATGCTTGCCCTGCTTTTTGATAGTCAGAGATGTAAAGCGGAATGTCTACCGCGGAGGTCTGCGTCTCCGATTCGATTGACACTTCATTCCCAGTCACTCTGCGACAAAGATCCGTCAGTTCCATCAAGGAAGTGGAGATTTCTCGGCCACCGCCTACATTGAAAACTCCGCCGGCACATTCATCTATTTTTGATATTTGTTTTTTGAGCAAGCCGAACAAATCCAACGGGTGAAGCAGATCGCGCACCTGCTTTCCCTGGCCACCGAAGCCAGTATATCTGAGCGGCTTTTGATAGACGTGGTTGGCCACCCAAAGTGTGAAGACGCCTTGATCTACTTTGCCGAATTGGCCGGGCCCCGCAATCACTCCACAGCGATCTATTACCGCGCGTAGTCCGTAAGTCTCGACGTACTCCTGGATGATTAGCTCGGAAGCCAGCTTGGTTGCTCCATAGAACGAGCGGGGGAGATGCGTCGGAAACTCCTCGGCGACACCCTGTTCGCTTACCCCTGCGATGCTTTGACCAGCGTCGATTTCGAACCGCGACTCAGTTTCGATAAGTTTGATTTCGCGAAGAGGACGCATCGAGTAGACGCGCGAGGTCGATAGAAAGACAAAACTGCCGGCACGTTTCCTGGCAAACTCAAGGCAATTCAGCGTGCCCGCAAGATTGGTTTGCAGGACATAATTCGGCGAGCCTGAGATACCGGCCAGCACACTCGGCTCGGCTGAGGCCTCAATGAAGACATCAAACTCTCCCGGGAGGTCTTCGAGGTCACTTTGGTTCCGGATGTCGCCGTGGACAAACTCAACTC
>DATKIS010000828.1:0-2205 GCA_035543975.1 Pyrinomonadaceae bacterium | reverse complement strand
GGCCGAGGTCGAATTCGAGGGAAATGTCGGGGACCAGCCAGTCGGGCGGACGGTAATCCTCGCGGCGGACGGCAACCGGCGGCGCGGCGGCATTCTGGACATCGAGCATCAGGCCGCTTTAGGCCGTGGAAAAGAGCGGTGCAATCGCGACAATCGAAAGCTGCCGTGGAGGTTGTAGGAGACAAACTCGTGACTCTCACACGCGGCGCTCAGAATATCAATTTAATCAGGGCCTTATTGTCTTGCGCTGAGGTGGATTATCTTGTGGATAACTCGTGTGTGGATCGACCCACACAACCACTAAAAGAGCCGCCAATATTCAGGATGTTCCGTTTTCCTCTACACAGGGCCGAACAGGCAAAGAACGATTCGACAACGCTACGAACCGCGTGTAAGGTTGCTGTGTTTCCCGTCACAGTCCGATTTTCACGGAGGCCGAGATGGCAGAGCAGTTAAGTTACCCGCAGGTTCCGACAAATGTTTGGTGGGGGGTGCGTTCCATCTTTAATCGCAATCCGAGGACCAAGTTTGACGACACTACGCTTGCGATCCAGCTGGATGTTCAGCCTGCGGCCGCCCGGCAGTACCTCGCAGAATTGAAGCGGCTGGGACTGCTTACTGATGAAGGCACCGCGACCGAGATCGCGCTCAGCTGGCGGATGGATGAAACATACCGCGACGCCACCAACCAGATGTTGCGTGCCGCGTACCCAGAACAACTGGTCGATTTGGCCCCTCCTGG
The DNA here is from genome assembly GCA_035543975.1 of Pyrinomonadaceae bacterium. Taxonomy (GTDB): domain Bacteria; phylum Acidobacteriota; class Blastocatellia; order Pyrinomonadales; family Pyrinomonadaceae; genus PSRF01. The sequence continues at coordinate 1,463 of DATKIS010000828.1, read as the reverse complement.
TTCAGCCGATCGGGGCCAAGTGGAGCGTTGGTTCATGACGAAGGGGCTGGGACAGGGAACCGCAAAAAACAAAGCCGCTACCTACATCCTAATGGCCAATTCGGACCCCTCCTCTGCTACAGCTCCCAAGCAATCCAATAGCACTTCGACAGCCACTCCCAAGCCGGCTCCACGAAGCAATCCCTCGGAGCGGAAGCCAGCTAAGCCCGAAAGGTCGCGCGAGAGGACTCGGAAGAGTGAGGACGAATCGTTTGAAGTGATGCCGTTGAATGTAAATGTTCAAATTCACATCAGCGCTGATGCTTCGTCTGACCAAATCGACTCGATATTTTTGTCCATGAGGAAGCACCTCTATGGCCATCCAATTGATTGATCGAATCAAGCAGTTTCAAACTGCGATCTTTGAAAGTGGCCTGGCCCGGAGCGTATTGGCGCTGTCGGCTCCACGAATGATGGCCTTACCTGCGCCCACGTCTGATGACGTGAGCGAAGACATAATATTTGCCAACTTCATTACGGAACCAGAGATCGTCGATGTCGCTCGGGACCTGTTCGTATCCGGATTCTACAACCAGGCCGTGGCGGAGGCGGCGAAGGCCTTTGACAAATATGTTCAAATGCGCGCTGAAAGAGAGGATCAGTCGGGCACCAAGCTGATGGACTTAGTTTTTTCACCCACGAACCCGATTTTATCTTGGTCTCAGCGGCAGAGCATCACTGAAAAGGACGAGCAGGGCGGCTACCACCGGCTGTTCTCTGGATCTATGTTAGGAATACGAAACCCAACTACCCACGAACACGATTGGATTGACAGTCCAGAGTCCGCGCTTGAATGCGTCGTTTTAATTCAGCATCTCTTGAGGAAGGCGAAATCTGCTTACCGCACCAGCGCTACTTGCCCAGCAATATAAGTCGCCCTGACGGCAACCCCCTCAGCCTTTCTCGTCGTGCCCGCCGTCATTCGTCCGCCAACCGCGTCACCGTCACGCTCTGCGCGTTCATCCGCGCTTCGCCGAAGATGGTCATGAAGGCGATGTCGGTGGCGTCGCGGCCGACGCAGATGCGGACCAGGCCGTCCGGCGGCGCGAGCCCGGTGGCGTCGGCGAAATGCCAGGCGCCGTCGAGCCAGACCTCGACCAGAGCGTGGAAATCGGGCGGTTCGAGCTTCCACGCATAAGCCGAAACCAGCCGCGCCGGAATGCCCGCCGCCCGGGCGAAGCTGGCCAGCAAATGGGCATAATCGCGGCACACGCCCTGGCGCGAGACGAAGGCGTCGGCGGCGGTGGTCTGGCTGTCGCTCGAGCCGGGGACATAGTCCATCTCGGCCCGGATCCACTCGGCCATGGCGACGAGCTTGGCGCCGCCCTCCAGGCGCTCGAAGCGGCGGGTGACGAAGGCCTCGAACCGGTCGGCCTCGCACTAGCGGCTCGGCCAGAGATAGGGGACGACCTCGGCCGGCAGGT
>DATKIS010000827.1:0-8552 GCA_035543975.1 Pyrinomonadaceae bacterium | reverse complement strand
AAGAGATTTATGTTGAGATTGTTGATCTTTGACGGACCCTCGATGCCATTGGCCGAGTTGCCATAGGTAGATACATCGAAGGTTTGATTCGTATTTTTCGAGTGGTCAAAGTTGTAGGTGATCGCGAGCTGGTTTGCAGTGTTGAGGTTGAAGTCAGTTCTGCCCAGGAACGCATAGTTTTTGATCGGATGCTTTACCGGTAAGCCTTCGTCCTGGTTCCGCGTGGCCTTAATGAAGTTGATCAACGCCAGGCGCTGGCAATCGGAATTGGAATTAATTATTGCCTCATTGGCGACGATCGTTGGCGTCGTGACCGGACACGGCGTCGGCCCGATTGGATCGCTCAGGTTAGCGCGGGTTAAGTTCTCGCGAATACCCTCAAAGGAAAGAAAGAAGAATGCTTTGTCCTTGCGGATGGGGCCGCCAATCGTGCCGCCAAACTGCTCGCGGCGGAAATCTTTGAGCGGTTTCCCGTCAGAGGTATTGGCCGTCAACCCTTCCAGACGCTGAAAGTAGAACAGACTACCGTGGACATTGTTGGTGCCGGACTTGGTAATCACGTTGATAATCCCACCCGCCGTGCGCCCGAATTCAGCGCTCGCGCCGGTGGCCACAACCTGAAACTCCTTGACCGCATCCAGCGGGATGTCGATTGCCGCACGCTGGCCACCCAGTTGTTCGCCGAAGAAGCCGTTGTTGTAATCGCCGCCGTCAAGACTAACGTTATTGAAAACTCCGCGCTGGCCGGCGAAGGTGATCTCGTCGCCATCAGGGCCTTGCACGACGCTGACTCCGGGCGTCAGCGTTAAGAGGTCCTCAAACTTCCGGCCCAGGATGGGCGTGGTGCTGACCGTGGTCTCGTTTAGGGTTGTACTCGACTCCGTCTTGACGGTGTCAACAGTCGGAGTTGCCGTTACGGTAACGGTCTCCTGCACCGAGGAAACCTTCATCGAGATGGGAAGATTCATCGCCTGGCCTACGGTCAAATCGGCCTTCTCGACCACGAGGGTCGCGAAGCCCGTCTTGGAGACAGTCACGTTGTATCTTCCGGAGGGTAACTGCAGCGCCACAAATCGCCCGTCATCATCAGTCGTGGCAGTCCTGACGAAGTTTGTGTCCACATTCCTCACCTCAACACTGGCCCCGGGGACGGCTGCCCCGTTTGCGTCCAGAACGGTTCCCTGGATCGTACCGCTCGTAATTTGTGTTTGAGCGCCCGTATTGGCAGCGAATACGAGGGTAACGAACAGACAAATACTTATTCCGTTAACCCACCCGGCAAAGGAACGTGGCGAAACGTTGCGCATGATTTTCTCCTGTGGTTTTTAGGATCTGCGTCGAGATTTCAGATCGCGTTCAGAACCAATTGACGAGGTGGGTTATCTTAGTGAAGGCCTCTCAAAAGTGTCAATACCTTTGCCTGTTTCAGATTAACCGTTTGAGATAACGGCTTCGGGTGTGGCCAGTAGTTCTTCCAGCCGGCTCACGTAGCGACCAACATGCAGACCATCCATAAGTGCGTGATGTACCTCTACTGAAAAGGGCAGCAGGGTGCGTTGGTTCTGGGTGACGAATTTTCCGAAAGCAATCTTGGGGATCGAATCCTCCCGCCCCCAATTTCGCGCGTGGGAAAAACTCGTGAAAGACACCCAAGGCAAGGTTGTGAAATGAATCCGGTCATCGTCAGGCATCGGACGGAAGGCGCCCTCTCCTGACAAGACGTCGTGCACCGCGTGTTGAGCGGCAGTAATGAAGGTCTCGAAATTCGCGTGATAGTCAAAATAAGCGAGGCTGAAGTTCTCGGCTGGCATCATCACGGTAGTTCCGCCGTGGATCACATCATGCACAAATACCCGGCCATCTCTGAGCCGATACCGGAAAGGCTCGATCTCGTTGGCCGCCCGCAGCGCGAAATAGTGGTAGGCCAAAGAGACGCTGACATCGCGACGATCACTCAGCAACGCCAGAAGATTGGTAATGTCTAGTTGTGTACAGATGTTGAAGTATGGCTTGTCAAAGCCAACGAAGTACTCGAATAGTTCACGCCGAGGCCAGCTGGTGAAGTCGAGATAACCTGCCATGCGCACATTGTACGCGATTCGGCGCATGGCCCAACACCTCAATCGCCCCTGGGTTTACCCCACCTGTTTTGTTCAGAGCAGACCCACCCGGTAAACGAGACTGGGTGAAAACCGCGGGTCTTCAGCGCCAAAGGCGCGGAATGGGCAGCTGGCTGCTGCTGAACTCCCGTCGCAGGATTCGTCAGGCTACAATTCGTCCGGCTTAACCAGCCAATCGAGTTTGCCACCGCGTTCTGTAGCGTGGCTCCACTCTTGTGCTCTAAGCACAACCTTCGCGAGGGTGGCGGTGGCCATCGACGGAAAACGGTCCGTTAGCCGATGCAGCAATTCCTCAAACCCTGGGTTATGTCCGACCAGAAGAACGGTGGCCTTCTCCGGTTCAATTTCAGAGATCACCTGGAGCAACTGCTGTTGGCTGGCCTCGTAGATCCTATCGTCGTAGCGAACTTCGGCCGATGACCCGGCTGTCGCAAGTCCAATCTCCGTCGTCTCGCGAGCCCGCAAAGCGGTCGAACTCAAAACCAAATCAAAATTGACCTGATGCTCCTTGAGATATTTACCGACTCTCTCCGCTTGCCGGCGGCCTTGGTCGCTCAACATGCGATCGAAATCTCGCAAACCGGCGCCGCCGGGAATGGACTTCGCATGACGCAGAAGAAACAGGGTACTCATACTGCGGAGTATCGCGCAGAAGCGTGCAGACTGGCGAGGTAGTTTTTGGAAATGAAGACCGTCAAGCCCCTCTGGGGATCAGAACTTCAGGATCGTGTCGAACTGTAAGCGTTTTGTCGGCCGGTTTAATGAACCCGGCGGGGTTGCCGAAAACGCACCCAGCAGATCGGTTGGTCGTTCGGTAACGATGCCGGTTATCGCAAACGTGACCCTCGGATCCGCCGCATACGCAAACTGGAACTTGTGTCCGCGCATGTCAGATTGTTGGGTAATGTCCGACATATTGAAGGGCGTCAGCACAGCATCTTTCTCAATGCGCATAAAGGTGTAGCCAAAGGCCAGGTCACCTCGCGCTTTTGTCTGTCCCACTTGAACCTCGCCCCAAAAGCCGTTGTTCTCATGATTCGGAATGATTAAATCCGCGCCTCCCGGCCCAGCTGTGACGACCCCATGCGTCTGTGTATTGGTGACAAAATTGAGGACGACGGCCACGGGCCAACGCCGGCTGTGTTTCAACTCAAGGCGGGCAAACATGTCCACCAGATTAAACCCGGAAGCGAGCCGGCCGTCGCGATTGATGGCGTTGTTACTGGCATTCGTCAGGCCCAGGTTGGCATTGCCGGCCACGAGTTGGTCGCGGGCGATCGAAACTTGAGTCGTTACGGTTTGCGCCGGGGTTGTGCCGCTGGCCGGGATTGTGATCGTGATGGGTAGTTGTAACTGACTGCCGAAAACCTGGACTGGCGAAATGAACTGTGTGCCTGAAAAGTACAGATCCGCTACTGACAAAGTGAGGGCCACCTTCGCGTTCGGTTCGAGGCGTGCCCGAACCTGTCCACCAAAAAGAGCAAGATCTCGGCCGCCCCGACGCGACTGCTCAATGTTAACGGTGCCGTTGCTGTTGCGAACAAAAGCTGAGTTTCGCTCCAGGAAGGGTAGTTGCCAGGCTATGAATTTGAGTTCCTTCACCGACGATTTCTTGAAAGTGCGGGTATACGATTCGTTAAATCCCTCGACCATCAGGTCGGTGTCGGTCACCAGTTCCGGATAGGCCCAGGGCGCCTCAAGTTTGTACGTCCAGGGCGTCTCAAATTTGCCACCCTGTAGGCGGAGACCGGGCACACCACGCGGCTTGTAAGTGATGAATGCCTGGTCGAGCGCAATTGGCTTGCGGTTGAAGAAGTCTGTCAGCGTCTGGTTAGTCGAGATGTTATCGGCGAAGCTGCCGGTAGCGATTCGCAATCCCCAGTCGAATTCATCGCCGACGGTGCCGGTCAGCGCCAGGCGGCCACGAAGGCGCATGCGATGCCGGGAACTCAGTTCATTGCCCAGAGCCGTGGGACTATTTCCAGTCGCCAGATTGTTGGTTAGTCCGAAGAAGGACTCGGAACGAAGCCGCAGATCGCCGCTAACTTTGATTGCTCCGATTTCCGAAACACGCGTTTCGACTTTCTTCAACCGGTCTTCAATCGGCTGCGGCTGGGATGCCTTCGCCTGCATCGCCTGGGTAGCCGATATTGTGGCGGGCATCTCTCCGGGATTCAGTCTCCCCGCGAGCAACCGAATCGTTTCCTGTTGCGCGGCAATAGTCTGCTGCATTTGATCAAGCCGCTGATTCTGCCGCTCCAATATTTGTTCTAGCGCGTTGAGTTTCTCTTCAACCGTCTCGGGCTTTTTGTTGGCCGCGCCTGACTCTGCGCCGGTCTTGGCTAGCTCACCGGTAAGGGCCAATGCATCCCTGGAAGTTGACTGGGCAGCAACGCCCTGCGCGGAAGCGGAGTGAACGTTGGCGCCCAAAAGCACCAGGGCCAGAATTGAAAGGGCTACTCTATTTCTACGGGTTTCCGGACCAGGTTTCATCAACATGGCTCACATCCTTTTCGTTGAAGAAGTTTATTTGCGGAGTCGCAGGCGGGAGTGGTCATTTTGCCGAAAGACGGATTTAACTAGCAATTGGTTGTCATAACGGAAGCCGATAGACTAGAAGAAAGGTCTTAAGCTCAGATGAACATGAGTTTAAATCTGTGTGAACTCCAGGGGAACCACCCGCCCTTAGTCCAGCAGCACGCGCGTGTTCAATACCTCCGCTCGCTCGATGGCTGCCAGCAAGCGCAGAAACTGAGAATAGTTATGACCGCGCGTCGTGAGGCGATTTGCTTCTGACTGGCTCAGGTCGTTCCGCAGAATGAGATCAAGAAAGTCGTAGTAGTCGCCCGAAGCCTGCAAGGGAAGCTCTCGGATATAGCTGGTTTGATCATGGTCATCCGAACGAAATCCGGCGAGCAGATCGAAGACGTTGTCAGTCGTAAGGCGCGTACCTTCTCGCGAGAGATGAATCGGCACGCGCAATTCAAAGAAGCGCAAGCCTTCCGGCGTGGTCACCCGGCGCAATTCCTTCGTAGCTTCGCCATCAAAAGGAGACTCAGGATCGACGAGAATGCGGAGCAGGCGTGGCTGGTCTGAAGGGTCAATCGTATCCAGCGCCAGCTGTACCCGATCAGCCAGGAACTTCTCAAACTGGGCTTCAAGTGGATAGGTCGCCCTTCCCAGGCAGCCAACCGACTCACCCTCCCCCGCTGCTTCTTCAGGCAAATACGCTGGACAGCTTGGACAGATGGAGGTCTCCGCCTGCATCAGTTCAATTTCTTCGCGTGCATTTACGACCCAATCCAGCTTTTCCTGGGAAGGTGCGCTCGCGTCGCCAGTGGTCAGCCGGGTATGAAGATTACTGAGCCGGCCCCACTCGCGCAGGTGCCGCTCCGAGTAGCGGGCGCGCAGCGAACAGGGATATTGGAGGGCGAATTCTAGAGACACGGAAGTTTAGGAAATCGGCTTCTTAAGGATTAATCGACTGTTCATATCGTAACACTGACGACGTGTCAGCACGATGCAGGGACGGAATATGAAAAGACGCGATCCGCAAAATCACACGAAACAACCCGAACAAGTTTTCGTGCTACTTCGTGTAGTTTCGTGGATCGTCACTGTAGAATGAAGCGATGCCAGCTGCCAAGTATCCCCCAGGTCCCCGTCAGTCGTTTCCGTTATCAGGCTTACTTGCTTACCGTCGCGGCCCGCTGCCTTTCTTTCAGAGCCTCGCCCAGCGTTACGGCGACATTTCGCATTTTCGCCTCGGCCCGCAGCAGGCTTTCTTTTTCAATCATCCCGATTACATCAAAGACATCCTCGTCACCAATCACCAACACTTCATGAAGGGGCTGGCCCTGCAACGAGCAAAACGCCTGCTTGGCGAAGGCTTGCTTACCAGCGAGGGAGCGTTTCATCGCCGGCAGCGCCGCCTGGCCCAACCGGCCTTCCACCGGATGCGCATTGCTTCCTATGCCGACGTGATGACCACTTACGCCACCCAAACACGCGAGGGCTGGAGCGATGGGCAGTCGCTCGATATCTCCGAAGAGATGATGCGCCTGACCCTGGGCGTCGTGGGCAGAACCCTCTTCGACGCCGACGTAGTTTCCGACGCCCGGGATGTCGGCGAAGCCATGACCGTAATGATGGAGGTCTTCAACACCCTCACAATTCCCTTCTTTGAGTTACTGCAAAAACTTCCGCTGCCGCAGTTTCGCCGTTTTGACAGCGCCAAGCTCCGGCTCGACGCGATCATTTACCGACTGATTGAAGAACGCCGCCGCAGCGGCCAGGACCGCGGGGATCTCCTTTCGATGTTGTTGATGGCCCAGGATACCGAGGGCGACGGCGGGCAGATGACTGACGACCAGTTGCGCGACGAGTTGATGACCATCTTTCTGGCGGGCCATGAAACCACGGCCAATGCTTTGACGTGGACGTGGTATTTGCTTTCGCAAAATCCCGAGGTAGAGGCGAAGTTCCACCAGGAGGTTGATCAGGTATTGAACGGACAATTGCCAACCTTCGAGGATGTGGCGCGCTTGCAGTACACCGAAAAGGTACTGACCGAATCTATGCGACGTTACCCGCCGGCATGGGCCATCGGCAGAATGGCGCTTGAGGATTTTGAAATTGGCGGATACGTGGTGCCTAAGAAATCGCTGGTGCTGATGAGCCAATATGTCATGCACCACGACCCAAGATACTTCCCAGACCCGCTACGATTTGAACCCGAGCGATGGTCACCCGAGGCCCGCGAGACTCGTCCCCAGTTTTCCTACTTTCCCTTTGGCGGCGGTCCGCGACGCTGCATCGGCGAGGGATTCGCCTGGATGGAGGGAATACTCCTGCTGGCGACCATCGCCCAGAAGTGGCAGATGCGACTCGTACCAAATCATCCGGTAGAGCTCAAACCGGTGATCACCCTGAGACCCAAGCATGGTATGCAAATGGTAGTAACCAAACGACGGTGAGTTTCGTGTCCTTTTGGAGTGCGGCGGCTTGACGCCGCTTTGTTATCCGGCTTGACGCCGCTTTGTTATCCGGCTCGACGCCGCTTCATGATCCAGCGGACGCCGCTTCGTGATCCGGCCTACTTCACGAGCCCTTTCAGGCGGTCATAATCCCAACAGAGCAGATAGATATTCGCGAGCAGCATGAGGCCGGTAATAAAAGGCGTGCCCTGGAAGTGAAGCGAAATGGTAATCACGAAGATATTTAGAATCAGCGGGAAGAACATCACCGCTCCAACCGTCGCGGTCCGGGGGATCAGTAAGAGCAGTGCCGCAGCAAGTTGGCACAGCCCGAGAAACCGCCAATAGAAACCAGTCCGATAGAGTGCTTCAAAAAAGAAGCCGACTGGATTATCTGTGCCCAGGATCGTAAAACGATGGCCCAGCGCCTTGGTTAAGCCCGAAGGAATAAAGGCGATGGCAATGATAATTCTGGTGAAGACCGTGAAAGCTCTGAGCCACTTGTTTCGCTTTACCCGGGCGTGAACCCGATCTATTGAAAGTTGTAGCTGCACGTCTTTGCTCAGGCGGCTGACGAGATCAAACGAGAAGTAAGAATCACGAACTAGAGTTGGGCTTAGCGGCCGTTTGATCGCCATTCACTCCAGGATCACGACCGCCATTCTGCAATTCCCACAGCTGCATATATTTCAAAAAGGCATGATGCGCTGAGAAGGTGGCGATACTGAACCCGGCGAGCCCGTCACGGAAACCGCCTTTGAGAATGAAATTCCTGATGAAGGTGGCTGGACCAATGGTGGCGATTTGCCACGGGGTGGTGCGCCGTCCCGCCTCAAACATCTTTTGCGCTGCCAATGGGGCGTAACGCTCCCCGATCATCCGGTGATGTTCGCCGGCGGTGCGAACCGTATAGTGCAGCAGATCGCCCTCCAGTTCCCCAACTCGAGCGCCGGTATTCATCTTCACTGCCTCGTGGACGTGAGCTCCTGCCCAACTCCCTTTTGATTTTCGGTAAAGGCGTAGTTGACGATCCGGATACCACCCGCCTCCTCTTATCCAGCGCCCCATGTAGTGGGCCCGGCGCGGGACCAGGTAACCGTCAGCCAACTCCGAGTCGGCTTTCTGTTTGAGGGCAACGATTGAAGCGCGCAACTCCTCTGAAACTCTCTCGTCAGCATCCAGACTTAAGATCCAGTCGTTGGCCGCCTGCTCAGCCGCAAACTGTTTTTGAGCGGTGAAGCCCGGCCACGGCCGTTCAATCACGCGCGCGCCTGAGTCAATCGCAATCTGCTTTGTTTGATCGGTTGAGCCTGAGTCAACCACTATGATTTCGTCGGCCCACGCTACCGACTCACAAGCCGCACGAATATCTTTCGCCTCGTTGAGGGTGATGATGCAGGCTGAAATTTTGAAGTTAGCCATGTGGGACGATTCGTGCAGCCACGAGCATAGAAGG
>DATKIS010000826.1:0-5877 GCA_035543975.1 Pyrinomonadaceae bacterium | reverse complement strand
CGCGCATTTGGGCACGAGTGACCTGATGGTGGTTGAAGCTGATGAAAGCGACCGTTCGTTTCTGATGTTAACGCCGACGATTGCTGTGATCACGAACATCGATCGAGAGCATATGGACTATTACCACGATATGGACGATGTTCGCGCCTGCTTTACCAGCTTCGTAAACAAGGTGCCTTTTTACGGAGTTTCGATTCTCTGCCTGGATGATCCGAATGTGCAGGCCATTATTCCCCACATCGAACGACGCAGAATCACTTACGGGTTAAGCGCGCAGGCTGACATCTCCGCCCACGCAATTCGTTACGACCAGAACTTTGGATCGGTCTTCACTGTTTGGCATGGCGCCGATGTGGTCGGTGATATTACGTTGCAGGTGCCGGGGCTCCACAACGTCTACAACTCGCTCGCCGCCATTGCTGTCGGCTTTGAACTGGACGTGCCATTCGTCCAGATCGCCGAAGCTCTCGGGAGTTTTACCGGCGCCGGCAGACGGTTTCAGTTTAAGGGAGAAGTTGGTGGCGTAACGGTCGTCGACGATTATGGCCACCATCCTACTGAAGTAAAAGCAACTTTGGCCGCCGCCAAGATTGGCTCCGGCGGCAGGCGCATCGTCGTGCTCTTTCAGCCGCATCGTTACAGCCGCACACACGATCTGATGGAGGAGTTTGCCCGTTCCTTTAATAACGCCGACACGCTTTTTGTGACTGATATCTATGCAGCGAGCGAGGATCCCATCGAAGGAACGACGGCTGAAACATTGACCGCCGCAATCAAGAGCTTCGGACACAAGGACGTTCATTACATTGGAGCACTTGAAAACGCAGCCACCATTTTGCGGGACCTCGTCCAGCCTGGTGACCTGGTTCTAACCTTAGGGGCCGGCACCGTGAGTCGTGTGAGCGACCAATTGGTGAGATTGCTTCGCGAGCGAGGTGACGGCAGGACGGTTTAGTTTGGCGAACCTGGGTTTGTGGTGTGGATTTATGGAAGAACTGGAAAAGAACACCGACTTCGCCGAGCGGGATGCCGCGCTCCAGCAGATTGCAACCCGTCTGGGAGTGCAGGCCGAACGAGGTCGCCGATTTGCGGAGTTGACCAGTCTCAGAGTGGGTGGGGCAATTGATTGGGTCGTTTCTCCGGATACTGAATCGCAAGCGGCGGCTATCGCAAACGAAATGGATCAAGCAGGTATTGGCTGGCGCGCCCTTGGTTCCGGCAGCAACATTCTCGCCGACGATGGAGACCATCATTACGTGGTGTTGAGTCTCAAAGAACTGAAAGGGGAACTGAAGTTTGACGGCGATTGCGTTTGGGTTTCTGCAGGCTATTCACTGCCGCGGCTGTGCATTGATGTTGCTCGGCAGGGACTGTCCGGAATCGAAGGCCTGGGCGGAATTCCGGGAACTGTCGGCGGCGCCCTGTGGATGAACGCGGGAGCCTATGGGCACGAGATCGGTACTGTTACCGAAACCGTAAGAATTGCCCGGGATGGCCTGGTCAAGGAGATACCGGGCTCTGACGTTCAGTGGAACTATCGCCATACCTCCTTCAGGGAGGGTGAGTTGCTTTTGGGCGCAACGTTGCGATTGATGCCAGACGAACCTGAAAGAATTCGGACACGGATGGAAGACGCGAAATCTCGCCGTCTGGCGACGCAACCACATGGATCACGGTCAGCCGGGTGCTTTTTCAAGAATGCTCCAGACGCAGTTTCGGGCACTGGCAAAATGATTGACGACCTTGGCATGAAGGGAACTAGGAAGGGAAGCGCTGTGGTTTCGCCGGTCCACGCTAACTTCATAGTGACCGAGGGAGAAGGTGCGTTAGCTGAAGATGCCCTGGCCCTCGCCGAAGAAGTTCGCGAGCGCGTCAAACGGGAGCATGGGATCGAACTTGAGTACGAAGTTGAACTCTGGAGCGCAAAAAATCGAGGAAATAGACCGGGGACCTCGGAGTCTGACAGTGAGTCAAACGGAAAGGAATCGAAGTGAGAGAGCAAGTTATCGCACACAAGGTTGGTAACCGTTCGGGTGGCGGAACTCGTCGCTCGGCTGCGGTTCAGCAGCGCCCTGCACGGCGAGAGGGTACCGGGGACCTGGCGGGGTCGCGGTTGCGCGGCCTGCTCGGTTACCTCCCCACCTTCCTCAAACTTGCGCTGGCGATTGCAGCTGCAGTTCTCGTTTTTGCCGCCTATCGTGTCGCCGCCTCAGCAAGTTTCTTTCAAGTGCGCCGAGTCGAAGTGCAAGGGAACTCCCGTGTCCTGTCGAGTGACATTCAGGCTGTGGTTCGCAAGGAAACCGAAAAGACTGGAGTTTGGAACGCTGATCTGGCCGGCATGACCGCCCGGCTCGAACATCTGCCCTGGGTTAGAACTGCCGTCGTTTCGAGAGTTTTGCCTGATGGAATTCGAATTCGCATTTCTGAGCGGGTGCCGCGCGCGGTAGTTCGCACGGGGGCCGGTAGGTTTCGATGGGTAGACGAGGATGCTGTGCTGCTGGGGGAGATGTTACCGACAGATCAGATACCGCCCTTCTTTTTGCGCGGACTTAATGACGAAGATTCAGGCACAGCCCAACAAGAGAACCGTGAGCGAGTACAAAAGTTCCTGGAGTTGCAACGAGATTGGGACGCTGCGGGACTGTCGGAACGCGTTAGTGAAGTAAATCTAATCGACGTTCGCGATGTGAGGGCCCAACTAGGCGGCGATAGTTCACAGATTGAAGTGAGGCTTGGTTCCCAAGATCACGGCAAACGTTTACAGGACGCGCTGAACGTCCTTGATAGCCAGCGGCAGACCGCGCGCGGCGCCTTGATAAGTTATATCGATCTGAGTCAGGGGAAACGAGCGATTGTAGGTTTGGTTTCCGGAGTTCACACGACCAGCGATGGGGCAGTGCTTTCGGCTCCTGCCGAGTCCGGCAATCAGGAAAAGAAGGATGGAATTTCCGACGGATCTGGGCAGTCAGTATCAACCTCTGAGACGACGAAGACAGTTGAGCCAAGGTCTCAGAAACCTCGGACTGACAAATCTGCAGGCGTTGCGAAGAAGTCTGACAAACCCGGGAATTCGGTTCGACCAGTTCAGTGACTGATAACCGCATAGAGAAGTAGTTGGTTAAGGAGCACTCTTGAATGGCCAAGCGCACCCCGCACACGATCGGCCTTGATATTGGAACGAGCAGAGTGACCTGCATAGCTTGCGAGCCAGGCGAAGGCGGTTTGCTCGATATCGTTGGCATCGGAGAGGCTGAAGCGCGCGGACTGCGCAAGGGCGTCATCGTCAATCCTGATGCCGCCGTAGATGCGATTAGGAAGGCAGTTGAGGAAGCGGAACGGATGGGTGGAATTCAGGCCGAAGATGTGACCATTAACTTAGCTGGCTCTCACATCTTGGGCTTTAACGGTCAGGCGATTGTGGCCGTGTCGGGACGCGACCGTGAAATTACGGCCGAAGATGTTCGCCGTGCGATCGATTCCGCATGCGCTATTCAACTACCCGCCGGCCGCGAGATCGTTGACCGCCTGCCGCAGGAGTTCATTGTCGATGATCAGGACGGCATCAATGACCCGGTCGGGATGATTGGCGCACGGCTCGCGGTGAAGGTCCATATTGTTACCAGCCCGGTGACAGCGCGGCAAAACGCAATCAACGCCGTCAATCGAGCCGGTTTGATTGTGGCAGACATGGTTCTGGAGCAGCTCGCAGCTGCGGAAGCCACCTTGTCGGATGACGATAAAGAATTTGGGGCCGCTCTTGTGGATGTCGGCGCGGAGACGACCGGACTGGTTATTTATCAGCGGGGGGCGGTGCAACACACGGCGGTTTTTCCGCTGGGCGGCTCTCACTTTACAAATGACATCGCGTTTGGCCTGCGCACGCCCATTCCCGAGGCAGAGAAAATTAAGCGAGCTGTAGGCTGTGCTTGCAGCACCTCTCTCACTGAAATGGAGCGAGGGGAGTTAGTGGATGTTCCCTCTGTCGGGGGCCGCGCGCCCCGCCAGCTTTCGCGACAAATCCTCTGCGACATTCTGCAGCCACGCGCGGAAGAAGTCTTGATGCATGTGGCTGACGAGATCAAAGACGCTGGTTGGGAAAGGCAATTGTCGAGTGGCGTTGTTTTAACGGGTGGGGGAGCGCTTCTCAGTGGGATGACTGAAATCGCTGAACAGGTCTTTGATGCTCCAGTTCGTCCTGGCCATCCGGAGAGAGATCGGTTCGGTGGTCTAATCGAAGACGTGCAGAGCCCCGCGTGGGCCGCCGCGGCCGGATTGGCGTTGGTCGCCAGCCGCACCCAACAAAGCGAGCTGCGTTCTGCGATTGCCCGCCGAGGATCCACCGGCAAGTTGACTCATTTCGTTTCCCGTTTTCGCAATCGTTTCGGTAGTATTTTTTGACAAGTTGTTGTATGCTGTCGCGCCGGTCGCACAAGATATAGTCCGCAATATATCGGTACAAATGGCGCGAGCTACCCAACATAGCAGGAGAAGGGCATGGAAGCCTTCCCGCTTCGGAAGAGAGGAAATAACTATGGCAGAGGACGCTCGTCAACTCGATAAAGGGATTAATATTTTCATTGATGATGATCCACCCATAACCGGCGCGCGCATCAAAGTGATCGGCATAGGCGGCGGGGGTGGTAACGCCGTCAACCGCATGATTGAAGCCGGCATCGAGGGCATAGAGTTCCTGGTTGCCAACACCGATCTCCAAGCGCTCAAACGATCCAAAGCGCCAATAAAAATCCAACTTGGCAGCAGGCTCACTAAGGGTCTCGGGGCTGGAGCAAATCCCGGGGTAGGGCGGGAAGCTGCGCTTGAGGATACGGACAAGATCATTGAAGTGCTGGAAGGCGCTGACATGGTGTTTGTGACGACGGGTCTGGGCGGGGGTACCGGAACGGGCGGAGCTCCAATCATAGCTTCTTTGGCAACCGAATTGGATGCTCTCACGGTAGACGTCGTTACCAAACCTTTTCACTTCGAGGGCCGCCGCCGGATGCAGCAAGCCGAACACGGCCTGCGCGAGTTGCGCGAGTGTGTGGATACAGTTATCACGATTCCCAACGAGCGCCTCTTACACACGGTCCAAAAAGATTCTTCTCTGGCAGACTCTTTTGCGGTGGCGGACGATGTTCTCCGTCAGGCCGTACAGGGAATCAGCGATCTCATTACGGTGCCCGGATTGATTAATCTCGACTTTGCAGATGTGAAGTCGATCATGCAGGGAATGGGAATGGCATTAATGGGCGCAGGCCGTGCGAGAGGTGAGAATCGTGCAATCGAGGCCACGCAGCAGGCGATATCTTCGCCGTTGCTAGAGGAGGCTACAATTCAAGGCGCGAAAGGCGTGCTCATCAACATTACCGGCGGGCCAGATTTGACCCTTTATGAGGTGAACATAGCTTCGACCATCATCCGCGAGGCAGCTGATGAAGATGCAAACATTATCTTTGGTGCTGTCATCGACGAGCACATGGTCGACGAGATGAAGATTACGGTAATCGCCACTGGCTTCGGTGAAGAGTCGGTAGCAATGGCTTCGGCGGCATCGGTAACAACCATGCCGGCGAGCTCGCCAAGGTTTGTGCAACGGCCAGCCGACGACTTGCCACGCCCCATGATGCAAGGGCGTTCCGACGATCTGGATGTGCCTACTTTTATTCGCAAGAAAGCTGACTAGATAGCCCAAGCTGAGAACACTAAAGAGGAAGGCGAGATCAGTTCGCCTTCCTTTTAGTTTGGTGCGCCCGGCAGGGCGCACTCACTTGGGAGTGAAAGTCTCCTACGAACCCGACAGGGGGAATCGTTAGCCGGACGGCAAGGGTGACCATCGCGAGGTGGAATCTGAAGGAAGCCGCAGGCAAAACGCTGGCT
>DATKIS010000825.1:0-2587 GCA_035543975.1 Pyrinomonadaceae bacterium | reverse complement strand
GGGCCAATCGGGTGGAGCGGTTGTTAACCCGATGAGTTCCAGGTCATCGTGGAATCCTCGGAAAGCACTGGTATGTATTCCTGAGGACAATCGAGATAATGTCGCGCGTGCCCTGGCAGAGAATGGCTATCAAGTATTTGTCGCCCGGGATACCGGTCAGGCCGTGGACCGCATGCGGGAGAATCAATTAGACGTCGTGTTGCTTGATCAGAGATTCGATCCCGTCGAACAAGGAGCTGTCTTTGTGACGCGGGAGGTAAACATTCTTAGGCCGGCACAACGCCGCCGGCTATTCTTTGTTTTGCTATCCACCGCGTTGCGGACAATGGATGCACATGCCGCGTTTCTGAACAACGCCAACGCGATAATCAACCTCAACGAGATTAATGAACTGCCGGACCTCCTCGAACATCGGGTCCGTGAATTCAACGAGCTCTATAAAGATTTCAACAGCGCGATGAGGATTCCAGCGTTATAGCTTACGCACCCATTTGAAGACCGTGTGACGAGCCCCTGAAAAGGGCTCTTTTGTTTCACAATCTAAAAATTCCGACAGCAAGACAAAACAGCCGTGTTCAGCTCGGGAACCTTCCAGAATGGCCAAACAAAACGATTCGACGATAACGCCCCATCAGGGTTGAGGGTTGCGATATCGTTTCCCGCGAGCATGCTGGGAATTGATTGGTTTCGTTTCGGCGGTTGTGATAATTTCCTTCTCCCAAAATGGAAATCAAACTACTGCTCACGCTGGATCTGCGGGAACAAGCAGCCCTGCAGGCGGCACTGGTTACTCACGGTGCGCCTGACGCGCTGGTTACGCTCGCATTAACCGGCGCTTGCCGCATCTCGTCAGTCGAAGAGGCGCGTCAACTCCGGAAATGGCTCGCAGAGGCGCGCACGGCCGGTGAGACGGACTTTGCCTCGTTGCACGTCATTGAGCGAGCGTTGGTCGGTTTTGGCGTCTGACAGGGGCTCCCACAGCAACTGAGCACAATAGCTATCTCCCACGGCAATGACTGAAATGCAACTAGCGTATGGCAGGAGCTCGTTGAGTTTCAGCTTTGACGAGAATTCCTATCTAGTCCTCTCGGAAGATTCACAGCGTCCACAGCCGCTAACCGACGTAGAGATTGGTCAGGCGCTCGATTCGCCAATCGGGTCACCTCCCCTGGAAGATCTCTGTGCAGCAGGTGAGACGGTTTTGATTGTTGTGTCAGACGCTACTCGTGCCACTGCGAGCGCCCAGATCGTAAACCTGATTGTTCGTCGGCTGATTCAAGGCGGCATAGCGCCCTCGCACCTGGGGATTATCTTCGCCACTGGAATACACCGGCCGGTTTCCCCGGAAGAGAAGATAGAGCTCGTTACCCCCTTCATCGCTCAGCGAGTCAAGACAATTGACCATACCCCATTTGATCCTGCGACGATGCTTTTACTAGGCACGACGGAACGTGGCACACCGATCGAATTGAATCGGGCAGTTAAAGATTTTTCTCATGTGGTTGTAATAGGCGCTATTGGGTTTCACTATTTCGCCGGATTTACTGGCGGTCGCAAGTCGATTTGCCCAGGCCTCGCTTCCGCCCGAACTATCGAGGCCACGCACGTTCTCGCGCTCGATTTCGAAAAGGGTGGTAGGCGGGCCGGGGTCGAGACGGGTAGGTTGGATGGCAACGCTGTGCACGAAGAGTGTGAGCGGATTGCTGGATTAGCACCACCGCGCTTTGCCGTCAATTCGGTAGTCGATGAGCGTGGCCGAGCCGTCAAGATTTATGCCGGCGATTGGCGCGCATCCCACCGCGCAGGCTGTGCAGAATATCTCGTGAATCATTCGACTCCGATTAAGAAGAAGCGCGAGGTTGTTATCGTGAGCTGTGGCGGCTTTCCTTACGACATTAATCTCATTCAGGCGCATAAGGCGCTGGATATGGCCGCTCATGCCTGTACCGACGGGGGAAGCATTATTTTGCTGGCGGAGTGTTCCGATGGATTGGGGCGGCCCGACTTTCTCAAGTGGTTTGCAGATAAAGACTCTCGGGCGCTCGAGCTTCGCCTGCGTGATAAATATGAGGTGAACGGTCAAACCGCATGGTCATGGCTAACCAAAGCTGAACGCTACAAGATTTATCTGGTTTCGAACTTGCCGGATGAAGATGCTCGTCGTCTGCGGGTTAATCCAGCGCGATCAGTCAGTAGTGTTATCGACAGTCTTGACCGGGAAGTCGAAGGATACATTTTGCCAAGAGGAGCAGCACTCCTACCCAGGATAGAAGCTTCCACCTAATTCTGCTTGGAATCGAGCAAGATTGCTGCGGGCTCAGGTGGACACTGGAACTTAGGAGCGTCATAGACAAGCACGCTTCCTTGACCATTAGATTCTTGAGTTTTAGGATAAGGCTCAGAGCTTAACAAAATACAGGAGAGTGTTTTATGGCTGACAACTCGGAGTCAAAATGTGCGCATCCCGCCTGTGATTGCCCTCCCGAAAAGGACAGTAAGTATTGTAGCGAATACTGCGAAGAAGCTGAGAAGGCACATGTGACAGAAATAGGTTGTAATTGCCAGCACGGCGGTTGCTAGGCTGGCC
>DATKIS010000824.1:0-6306 GCA_035543975.1 Pyrinomonadaceae bacterium | reverse complement strand
CGGACGATCCACGAAAGCACACGAACGGGCACGAAAAGAGCCATTCTTTCGTGTTGTTCGTGGATCGTCCTTCGTCAAAACCAAGACCAGCTAAGGATGCTGCGCTCGGTTATCGCAGTGTCCTGGCTACCTCGATGATCTGCTCCGGGCGGGCGCGGACCCAATAGTTCTCCGTCAGGTTTACCCACCGCACAGTCCCGGTCGAATCCACCAGAAATTCCGCCGGCCGGGCGATGTCCTGGCCATCGATGCCCGCTCCCTGATGAAGGAGATCGTAACGTCGAATCGTTTCGGCTTTGGGATCAGAGAGGAATGGAAACGTGTACCCGGCTTGCCGGCAAAGATCGCGCGAAGTCTCCGGCGAGTCTACGCTGATCGCCACCGGACGAATCCCGACTTCCGCCAGTTTGCCAAGGTTATCCTGAATGCTCCGTAACTCGGAGTTGCAGGAGGGTCACCAGTAGCCTCGATAGAAGATCAGCAGCACCGCTCCTGGTTTTCCAGTTCCCTGCCAGCCGCCAATAGAGCCCGAGCCGGGTTTGGGGATTTCTACCTGGGCAGGCAAGGCGAGCAACTGCGCGAGTTGAACGGATTGTCCGTTTGTGTCGGGAAGGGTGAAGTCCGGGGCTTTCTGGCCTACCTGCGGAGCACCCGCCGAGGCAGGTAGGTGTTTCGCCATAATAAAAATGGCGAAGATGAAGAACCCGAAAACTGTCAGGCTTAGGGCAGCCAACGTAATGCCGGCAACCTTTGAACGCGTCGGGCGGGATCGGCTCTCCGAGAAACCACGGCGAACCCCGAAGAGGACCAGGATCGCCGCAATCCCAAAAAGCCCCAGGTTGGCCCAGGGAAAATCTCGAGTCACCGGGAACCTGACAAAGAAAAACGGGTAGCTGAGAAACGCAATCAAGCTCACCAGAAACCCTGCCCACAGCGGCCAGTTGAATTTTCGGATTTTCATGGGCTCTGTTTATCAAAAATCGTAATCGTTTGCCAGTAATCGGCGGAGGGGATTTACACAAAAGTCTTATTCTGGCGATTTCGCGTAATTTTGTGGATCGTGGCTTAGGGATTCGGAGTCATACAATCCACAAAATTACGCTAAATTGCACCAAAGCGGATTAGGATCGTTCAATTCCCCGCGGTGAAAAAAGTGTCGGCAGCAGTGCACTAGGGATGTGATATAAAACCCGCCAACCAATTAGCGTCAAAGGAGACCGACCAATGGAAACGCTGTGGCAGGATCTCGCTTATGGATTCCGGATGCTGTTCAAGAACCTGCGCTTCACCGTCGTCGCTGTCCTCTCGCTGGCTATCGGTATCGGTGCCACCACCGCCATCTTCAGCGTCACCAACGCTCTCCTGCTGCGGCCGCTTCCTTACAAAAATGCTGACTCGCTTGTCATCCTTTGGAACCGCTCGCCGGGCCTCAACGTGGTGCAGGATTGGTTCTCGCCCGGCCAGTATCTCGACATCAAAGCCGAGAACCAGGTGTTCGAGCAGGTGGCGGCTACGATCGACAGCAGTTTTAATCTCACCGGTCAGGGAGCAGCTGAACGCGTCGAGGGCGCGCGGGTTTCGTCCTCCCTTTTCCCGTTGCTCCAAACGCAGACAATTATGGGTCGCGTCTTCAGACCTGACGAAGACGAACAAGGCAAACAAACTGTCGCGATTCTTAGTCACGGCTTTTGGCAACGCCGCTTTGCCGGCGACTCTCAGATCGTCGGCAAGACGCTGACGCTCAATGGCAACCCCGTCGAGATTGTGGGAGTCATGCCTCCGGATTTCGCCCTGAACCAGGAGGTAATGCCGACCGTCAATAAGATCTCAAATGCGGAGATGTTGTTGTCGCTGCCCATGGGTGAGAGCAAGCGAAGCACGCGAACGAACGAAGACTACAACATCTTTGGCCGGCTGCGACCGGGAGTCACCGTCGGCCAAGCACAGGCAGACGTCGACCGGATTGTTAACGGAATGAAGCAGCAGTATCCGCAGAACTATCCGCCCGGCAGCGGTTTCATGATCAGTGTGGTGCCATTGCTGCAACAAGTTGTCGGCGAAGTTCGCCGTCCGCTGCTGATCCTGCTTGGAGCTGTCGGATTTGTGTTGCTGATTGCCTGCGCGAATGTCGCCAACCTGCAGCTGGCCCGGGCGGCGGTCAGGCAGAAAGAGATCGCGGTTCGCGCGGCGGTGGGCGCAGGCCGGCGCCGCATCATTCGTCAACTTCTCACTGAGAGCGTGTTACTGTCGATGCTCGGAGGTCTGTTGGGTCTGCTGCTGGCGTTTGTCGCCGTGCGGGCCCTGCAAATGCTGGCCGCCAACACGCTGCCACGGTTGGGCGAGATCCACGTTGACGGCCGTGTGCTGGCTTTCACTTTCCTCCTTTCTTTGGCCAGCGGAATTCTCTTCGGATTGGCGCCGGCGTGGCGCGCTTCCCGTGTAGATCTCAACGGCGTGCTGAAAGACAGCGGCCGTGGTTCAGCCGGTCGCGCGCATCACCGGGTCCGCAATCTG
Organism: Pyrinomonadaceae bacterium; assembly: GCA_035543975.1. Taxonomy (GTDB): domain Bacteria; phylum Acidobacteriota; class Blastocatellia; order Pyrinomonadales; family Pyrinomonadaceae; genus PSRF01. The sequence continues at coordinate 3,792 of DATKIS010000824.1, read as the reverse complement.
TTTGTCGTCATCGAAGTCGCTCTCTCGTTGATGTTACTCATTGGCGCCGGATTGTTGGTCCGCACTTATCAGCAGATTCAGAATGCGAGTCCGGGATTTAATCCGGAGAGCGTGTTGTCGTTTCGTCTTTCGTTGCCTAACGCAAAATACAAGGGACCGGCGGTCACCGCGTTTTACAAGCAGCTGGTCGACCGAATCAAAGCGCTGCCGGGCGTGGAAGCAGCCGGAACCAGCTATTCCCTACCGATGAGTTCGGTGGCGCTGGCCTGGGGACCAATCACGATCGAAGGCTACGTCCCAAAGAACTCTGCCGACTTCATCATGTCCAACGAACGGTTTGTCAGTCCGGGATACTTTTCCGCGATGGGGGTGCCGCTGGTGCGGGGCCGGCTATTCGACGAGCGCGATATTAAGGGCGCAGCTGAGACGGTGATCGTCAATGAGAATCTGGCTCAGCGTTTCTGGCCCAACGAAGATCCAATCGGGAAGAGATTGGAACGTGGAGACAAGGAACCCTGGCGGACCGTTGTTGGCGTCGTGCGCGACACCAAAGAGTTCAGCGTGGACAACGAGCCGCCCATAAGTATTTATCACCCGCATGAACAGTTTCCGATAGGCACCATGTTCGTGGTAGTGCGCGGGAGTTCAACCCAAATTGCGCCGGCCATTACCAGGGAACTCCAGGCCCTTGATCCGGAGCTGCCGGCATTTGAGTTTAAGACAATGGAGCAACGCCTCTCGGATTCGCTGGCCCGCCGGCGCTTTGCTACTTTCCTCCTGGGTGTGTTCGCCTTGGTGGCGCTGACGCTGGCGGCAATCGGTATGTATGGCGTGATGGCCTATTCGGTATCGCAACGCACGCAGGAGATTGGGATTCGCATGGCCCTCGGCGCCCAGCCGGGCAAGATTGCGATGTTGGTAGTCAGGCAGTCGGTGCTGCTGGTCACGGTTGGCTCGGTGATCGGACTGGCCGGGGCACTCGGGGTAACTCGAGTTATGGCTAGTTTGCTTTATGGTGTTAGTCCGACCGACTTGAGGACCTTTGTGGTTCCACCGCTGGTATTGGGTGGGATTGCGTTGCTGGCGAGTTACTTCCCGGCGCGGCGGGCCGCGCGCGTGGATCCAACGGTGGCGTTGCGCAGTGAGTAAGGAAGATTTATCCGCAGATTAAGCAAATTCCACTGATTAGGTGCAACACTAAACAGAACGAGGGCTAAGTTAGAGCCCGATGCTTGTTGAATCCGGGTAATCTGCGGAGGTCTACCACTGATGCTCACTCGTCGACAATCGTCTTAAAACCGCCGAACACCATGCGTTTGAGGTCAAACGGCATCGGCCCCTTCCCGATCAACTTGTTCATGCGCGGATCACTCATCACCTTGGCATTGACACGATCTCGATCAGCGCGTGACTTGTACAGGATGTACGAGATCACTATTACTTCGCCGGGTTTCGGCTTAACTTTCTGGTTAAACGAAACACCCATCTTCACATCCAAGTCGTCGCCAACGGCCTCGATGTACTGAAGGGCGCCGTGCTCGCGCCAAATTTTTCCCGCCTTCTTCGCAATGGCGCGATAGGCCTGCAGGTTCTCTTTGGGTACCGGTAAAATAAAAGCATCAACGTATCGCATATTTTCTCCTTCGAATTTTTTTACGTGATCCGGATTCCTACAATCTTTTCGCGGCATAGAGTTCTGAAAACAGGAATTCTATTTTGCCGTTCTTGCCCGCCACGAATACCAACTCGTTCTCGTTCGACTTTCCGTAGGTAAACTTCCTTTCGCCGCTCTTCGTTAACTGATGCTCGGTACCTTCGACCTTGACGTAGAGCTTGTCATCCTTCACCGAAACTTCCCAGAGCATCGGAGCGTGGGAATAGGACCCTACGTAGTCAGCCATCTCCGCCTTTGTTAAGGGCGCGACCGGCGCAGGTTTCTCCGCCGCGTTGTCCTTCATTCCCAGTCCTATTTCCATCGCCTTGTTCAGGCTCTTGCGCATCGTCTCGCCACTCTTGTTGGCCAGCACAATTACCGCAAACTTGCGCGCGGGCACCATCTGAATCATGGAGCCGTAGCCCCGACTGAAGCCGCCGTGACCCAAAAACTGCAAACCCTGGTACTTGAAAGCAGTCAGGCCGTATGCGTAGGACGAGTCTGTTTCACCGGGCACCGGAATGTGCGGTGTAGCCATCTGGCCAATAAGTGACGGCGACAGCACTAGCTTGCCGTCCACTCGTCCTTCGTTAAGAAAGGCAATGACCCAGCGCGAAAGGTCTTTGGCGTTTGAGAAGATTGAGCCGGCCGGCCACTGCGCGACGTTATTGAACACGGGCCGGAGAATGGTCGCCTTGCCCGCTTCGACGGCGTGGCCGGTGGCAAACGGATAAGTGATCGCCATCAAAGGCCGCAAGGTGGTGCGCTCCATGCCCAGCGGTTTGAACAACAGATCCTCCATGGCGTCAGCGTAAGGATTGCCGTGCACTTGCTCGATCACGAACCCGGACAACCAGAAGCCGGCACTTGAATACGAATAAACCTCGCCCTGATCGGCAAAGAAGATATCGTCCTTCCACCCACGGACCATATTCCCCAGCGACGCCTCGTCGCTTGAGATGACTTCGGGGCCGAAGTCGCGAACTCCGGCCGAATTGCTCAGCAGATAGTGTGGAGTCGCCTGGGCGATCTTCGGACTGAGACCCTTGATTTGATTTCCAATTGGCTCGTTCAGTTTTATCTTGCTCTTCTCTGCCAGGGTGACCAAGGCGGCGGCGGTAAACATCTTCGTGGTCGAGCCCAAACGAAAGAGCATCTCCGGTTGCATGACTGCGTTGGTTTCAACGTTAGCCACTCCGAAAGCCTTTTGATAGACCACCCGGTCGCCGCTCACAACTGTTATTACCGTGCCGGGCGTGTTTCTCGCCTTCAGCTCTTCCAGCACAACCTTATCCAGTTCACTGAAGTCGATTTCCTCGGCGAGCGGCGGCGCCGGATCGGAAACTCCCCTGGGCAGTGCGTTGGGAACGGTTACCGGAAGCGCAAGCAACAGGACTAAGAAGCAGTGTGCGCGACGAGCGAGACTAAGCCGTTTGATGTAGTTCATGTTTACCTCGGAGTGCCGGTGTTCGAGTTTGAAATCGAACAATGTTGGGTGGACCGGCTGTAGTACGCACAGAAGCGAAGTCAGGTTCTGGCATTAGGCGAGTACGAAATTTTGGACAGCCGAGTCGACGGCTTGGGGCAGTTGTCTACAACTCCGGCAGACCGTGGGCTTCACCAACTGGGCGGACTTCTACTATTCCAATACGTGCTCCGGGAATTCGTCCGGCGATGGCAATCGCCTCCGTTAGGCTGCCGGCGTCGACAATAAAATAGCCCCCTACCTGTTCGCGCGTTTCGGCAAACGGCCCGTCAGTAACGATTTGTTTACCATCGCGAACTGCAACCCTGGCGGCGTTGGCGGACGAATGCAAAGGCGCGGCGTCGAAATATTGACCGGAGCTATGAAGCTGGTTAGCCAGTTGGACTGACTCAGCCAACATGTCTGCGCGCTCAGTCTCGCTTAAAGCGCCGAGGACGGCTTCGTCGTGCTTCACCAGTAAGATGTATTTCATAAGTTATGCCAACTATCCGCAGATTACGCCGTTTACACAGATTACAACCGAGCAGGTACGGAACGGTCAGAACTGTGCCCCCTGACATTTGCCCTTGATTGGTATCGAATCCGCGTAATCGGTGTAATCTGCGGACGAGTAGTCTTTGATTAATCCGCGAACCAGGATCGACGGCCGTAA
>DATKIS010000823.1:0-4461 GCA_035543975.1 Pyrinomonadaceae bacterium | reverse complement strand
GGATTCTGCACATCGAACTTGGCATAGCCGACCCTGACTTTGCTCGGTTCAATCCCCAGCATCTTGGTATAAAAACTCGTGCTGTTTGCAACGTTTCGAACATTCAGAGCCAAGTGGGCTTTCAGTGCCCGCACCGGATTTTCTATCTTGCTTTCCATCACAACCTCCTCTATATTTCATATGCGCCCAGGCAAATGTATTGCTGTTTATACACCGGACGTTTATATCTGTCAAGCCGTATATGAAAAGAATGTTTGGAACTCAGATCAGGTCGATGACTGACCAGGATTGGGATTCGGTGTGTTCAATTTATCGTGATGGAGTCTCCACCGGCCTGGCGACGTTTGAAACGCAGTTGCCGTCATGGACAGAATGGAGCGGTAGTCATTTGCCTGCTCCGCGGTTGGTCGCTACAGACGGGGAGCAGGTCGTCGGGTGGGCAGCATTGGGTCCGGTTTCTTCGCGCAGCGTCTACGCTGGGGTAGCTGAGGTGAGTGTGTATGTTGCCCGTGACCGTCGGGGCGGTGGGATCGGAAAAGGACTGCTGGGAAGGCTGGTTGCCGAGTCAGAGAAAACGATGATTTGGACTTTGCAAGCGAGCGTGTTTCCCGAAAATGCTGCCAGCATTGCTATTCACAAATCTTGTGGTTTTCGAGAAGTGGGACGGCGTGAGCGCATTGGTAACTTAAGCGGAACCTGGCGCGACACCATACTTCTCGAGCGTCGTAGCAAGCTCGTCGGCAGCGATTGACGAAAAGAAACCCCTCAACCGTTTTGAAAGCAAGAACCAGATAGAAAGATGAGAGGTTTTGACCTAAATTCGGTAGGAAAATAGGAACCGTGCATTACCTAAGAACGTAATAACTAGCACCAGAACCAAGCAGGCCAACTCGAAAATGGGCAATAAACACTACAGCATTGAACTACTCTTTAAGGCGCTGGCGGATCGCACGCGTTTGCGGTTAATCAATCTAATGGGAGACTCGGAGGTCTGTGTTTGTTTCTTCGTCGAAGTGTTGAAAACAAACCAGCCAAAGATCTCGCGTCATCTTGCCTATCTGAGGCGAGCTGGAGTGGTCTCCGCCCGTCGGGATGGAAAATGGATTCACTATCGCATTGTAGAACCGCCCGACCTGCACGCAGCGAACATCTTTCGTGAGGTTCGAACCTGCCTCGAAAACGATCCGAGCATGCAAGGCGATCGGGCTCGGTTACAAAAGATCTGCTGTGCACCTCAACTGCCGGTGCCACTCAAGCGAGCGCCTATACCCGGTAGTCTGGTTGCATAGCCGGCCAAATATCAAAACCAGGGAAGGAGCCCCCATGGTTACCGCGATTGAACCACTGCTGCGTGAACAGCTCATTGATCGACGTCACAGATTGGAAGCAGCTGCAAACGGATTTCAACGACCCGCCGAACTAACCCGACTCCTGGTTGAGGTCGATGCTGCGCTCAATCGCATGGATCTGGGCACCTACGGTATCTGCGAAGTCTGTCAAGACTCGGTTGAGACTGAGCGACTGCTGGCGGACCCACTAACCCGAGTTTGTATAGACCATCTGACGCCTCAACAGCAGCGCTCGCTAGAAGAGGATTTGGAATTGGCCTCGCAAATCCAAACGGGATTGTTACCAAAAGGAAGTGAAACAGTTGATGGATGGGATGTGGCTTATCATTACCAGCCTGCCGGTCCGGTGAGCGGGGACTACTGCGATCTAATCAGGGGCGATGATGAGTCGCTGCATTTTGTTCTGGGTGACGTGTCGGGCAAGGGGGTGGCGGCCTCGATGTTAATGGCTCACCTTCACGCAATGTTTCGGACGCTCAGCGCGATCAACCTGCCTTTGGATCAAATGGTGGAGCGGGCCAGCCGCGTGTTTTGCGAGAGCACCCTGCCCACGCAATACGCCACTCTGGCGTGCGGACGGGCGAGTGTGAGTGGTGACGTGGAGATATGCAACGCCGGACATCTTCCGCCGCTGCTCATTCAGGACGGAACGGTAACCAGCATTGCCGCGACCGGTCTTCCAGTCGGTGTGTTTTGCAGCGAGAGTTTTACCGTTAGCCCGATTCATATGAGGAAGGGCGACACTCTATTTCTCTACACCGATGGACTTTCTGAAAGCGTTAACGGAACCGGTATCGAATATGGCGCTGAACGGCTGGCGCAACTTTTGAACGAAAACAACCACTTATCTCCGGACGCCATTGTTTCCCTGTGCCGGCAGGAATTGTTCACCTTCGCTGGCGGTCGACCACTGCGAGATGATTTGACCCTAATGGCGATCAGGCGAACGAGGTAGCTTTTGGACCGGAGATGGAGTCGGCCTTAGCTAACTGATTCTCGCAACGTACGTGCGTTGCGTTGAAGTCCGGAGAGTTTCGCTCGTTTCATTGCGCTGCCGCGGAACCGTTCGGCGTAGGTTTCCGGGGTGAGCTCGAGCATCTCGACAAGGTCAAGATTGACGTTCCCTTCCCGCGGCTGAAAGCGATCCTCGGTCGTCATCTGTTCAAAACGATTCCAAGGGCAAACGTCCTGACAAATGTCGCACCCGTAAAGCCACCCTTCCAGATTCTCACCAATTTGGGCCGGCAACTCGCTGTCGCGCAGCTCAATCGTGGCGTAGGAGATGCACTTGTTGGAATCGACTACGTAAGGTTCGGTGATCGCCTGGGTGGGACAGGCATCAATGCAGAGAGTGCAGCTGCCGCAGTGGTCCGCGACTGTCAGGTCGTCATAGTCGAGTTCAAGATTAAGGAGAAGCTCGCCTATGAAGACCCACGAGCCATATTCCGTGGTGATGAGGTTCGTGTGTTTGCCAATCCATCCAAGTCCGGCTCGGGCTGCCCACGCTTTATCCATCATCGGTTGAATGTCGACGCAAACTTTTCCCTCGGCTTCGGGAACCTCTTCTTTGATCCCAGCCAACAACGACCTTAGCCCCGAGGCGATCACGTCGTGGTAATCGTCGCCCCAGGCATAGCGTGAAACTTTTCCGGTAGCCCGATCGTCGTGGTGTTTTCCCGGCGTGAAATAGTTTTTTGCTACAACGATCACCGACCGGGCCGGCGGGAAAAGTCTCCCAGGGTCGGCGCGCATATCCGGATCACGGGCCATCCATTGCATAGCTCCGTGGTATCCGCGGGCGAGCCATTCTGTCAGCCTCTCGTGCGGCTCATTAAGGATCTCGGCAGGGACGATTCCCACCAACTCAAAACCTTCAGCCAAAGCTCTCTGCTTGATGAGTTGCGAGAGTTCGCGCGCGCGTGTTTTTGGCGCCGGATCATTCAGCAGTGACGATGTAACGCGGGTTGGCATTTGGCCGTAGAATACGTGCGCGATTATTGGCGAGTCTAGCGGGGAACAAGGCTGGCGAACGGCCAAAGGCACCAAGACGCTAGATGCGCCCAAACGCTAAGAAACCGAAGGAACGGTTAACTCAATGCAAAAGCCTGGTTGTTAAATATGTCTTGGCGCACTTAGCGCCTCAGCGGCCTGGGGGTGAAAACGCCAAGAGCGAAAGCTCCGCGAGCTGGACGGAGGAGCCGCAAAGAGTGAAGCCCCCGGCAAGAGCAGCTCGTGATAGGAGGTGCACTATGGAAACGAAATCGGCAGAACTCCCCGACTGTATTTACGGCATTTTCTGCAACGTGATGGTAGTCAGCGGCGTAGCTCCTCCGGTGCGATTGTATGAGAGCCAGTAACCAGCTTTCGGGTAACGCACCATCTTATATATCGAGCCGTCAGCCTTGGCTTCGATATCGGCGCCAAAGACTTGCTTGGCCGTGATGGCCTTGTTGGTGTTCATGAAATCCGCCGAGATGGTGATCACTTTGTGAGTCTTGTCGTAAACGATCAGCGTCGTTTCTTCCTCACTAAATACCCAAAAGTCCTGTTCTTCACCTTTGTCTTTAGGATCGCCAAGTTTCTTGCGGACCTCATCTGAAACCATACCCAGCTGCACTCCACGATACTCGTTGAATCCGGGCGCCGGCTCTTCCGAGGGAGTTGCAGTTCCTGCGGGAACCCTTCGTGTCTGGGCCTTGACATCGCCGGCACCGACGCAAATAAGAAGCAAACAGACCATCGCCAAGAGGAAGATCGGAAAACGGGAGCCCGCCAGAGGATTTAGAATTAGATGCGTCATTTGGATTCTCCTTCGAAGATATTGCCAGCCGAGTGGCGTGGCGGAGATCGCCGAGTACAAGATGGGGCCGGAGTTCCGGCGCCATTTGCCCGCCGGTGGTAGTTTCTGCTGGTGCGGACAATATCGCCAATAATTCATGCTTGTCAATGGTCTGCCGACCTGCGCGCCTGGCGTTCAAGGGGGGCAGACCAAGACAAGGCCACTGCGCCTTTGGTAGTTATAACCGGTTTGGTGGCAGCATCAGTCAAGAGGGATCATCCCCTATTGACTCCCAGCACAGTTTGTTGATACAGAGTCCCGTTGAACAGTTAT
>DATKIS010000822.1:0-2392 GCA_035543975.1 Pyrinomonadaceae bacterium | reverse complement strand
TACTCAAAAGGATCGGGCCGCTGGGAGAAGTCCGGTGGTGAGGCCGCCAAATTCGGCCTGACGACGACCGAGATGCTGGAAGTGATTCGCCGGCTCGAAGAGGCCGGCCGGATTGACATGCTCAAACTGCTTCACTTTCATATCGGTTCTCAGCTTACCGACATCAAGCGGATTAAGAACGCGATGAAAGAGGCCGCCCGCGTTTACGCGAAGGTCCATCAAATGAAGGTGCCGGTGGATCTGCTCGATGTCGGCGGCGGCATGGCGGTGGACTATGATGGCTCAAAGACTGCCTTCGATTCGTCCGCCAATTACACCGCCCAGGAATTCGCCAACGACGTCATCTACACAATCAAGCAGGTCTGCGACGACGAGAATGTTCCCCATCCGACGATTATTCAGGAGTCGGGCCGGTTCCTGGCTGCGTATCACGCAATTCTCGTGACCAACGTGCAGGATGAGATCGAAACTGTTGTTGAAGACATCACTCCGATCGAAATCGACGACGATGATCCACAAGTGGTGACTGAACTAGGGGACCTAAGGGCATCGATAACCGTCAAGAATTATCGCGAGTATTACCACGACGCCCTGGAACATCGGGAAGAGCTGTTCACACTTTTCAATCTGGGCTTGGTCTCCCTTGAGGATCGCGCCAAGGGAGAGGTCCTGTTTTGGGACGTGTGCGAACGCGCGGATAAGTATGCTCAGCAAGCCAAGTATGTGTCAGAAGAGTTTGATGATCTTCGCCGGCTGCTGTGTGCAAAGTATTTGACCAATTTCTCCGTGTTTCGCTCAGTCCCCGATCATTGGGCTCTTGACCAACTTTTCCCGATCGTCCCCATTCACTATCTCAATAAGTCGCCCACGGAATATGCAACGCTTTGCGACATAACCTGCGATTCTGATGGAGTGGTGGATAAGTTTGTCGATCTCCACGATGTAAAACAGGTGCTGGAGCTTCATGCTCTGATTCCGGGGGACACTTATTACCTGGCCTTCATGTTAGTGGGTGCCTACCAGGAGGTTATGGGAAACAACCACAACCTCTTTGGAACGCCGCATGAGGCGCATATCCACATTGATGACGAAGGCTACCTGATCAAGAAAGTAATTCGCGGAACTACAGTCGGTGAAGCTACTGAGCGCGCTCGCTACGAGAAAAGCCTGCTGCACGATGGCTTTCGCCGCTTGATTGGTCAGCGGGTCAAAGATGGTGAGCTAAGTGAGGCTGATGGCGCCGAGTTGGCCCAGTTTTACGAGTCTCGTTACGACGCCTATACATATCTTTCAGTTAATGGGGCAAAGACGCGTTCGCGCCGCAGCACCGACTATTAACTTGCGCGCGAAGTGGTAAACCCATACTTGGAATTCCGCCGGGCATTTAGGCACGGCTGACGTGTCCGGCACTAACATGATTCTCACCAGGATTGAGTCTGGTAATCAGGTCCCGACGTTCAGAATTTGAGAGGTTGAGAACCTTTATGGTTACGCAGCGAAAACCCAAAGCATCGAAGTATCTTACGACCCCTACTCGGCCCGTTCAGGTGGATCGCGATCGATCGGTTGCCGGCCTCCTGGAAAAAATGGAGGGCGCGGGATTTGGCGGTCGCCAGATGGCGGAAGCCCATCGAATCTGGCTCGACATGCTTGGCGACAACACCACCATTATCGTAGCAGGCTCCGGGGCCCTCATCCCTGCCGGTATGCGTCGACTGCTCGCATACGTTATCAAGAACCGATTTGTTGACGTGCTCGTGCTTTCGGGTTCGCTGCTCTTTCATGACCTGCACGAGACTCTGGGCCGCTATCATTTCCAGGCACATCCGAATATGACGGACGCGGAGCTTGAGGCCTCACAGATCAGTCGGATGTGGGACCTGCTCGCCAGTGATGAGGAATACCGCGAGGCCAACGAATGGGTCGGCGGCTTTACCAATCAGCTCGATCAGAGCCGGCCATATTCGACGCGCGAGTTTCTGCACCTGCTAGGCCGAGAATTAGCCGAGATCGCGACCGAGGATGGCGTGCTTACTTCGGCATACAAAGCCCGTGTGCCGATCTTTTGTCCGGCGATCGCCGATAGCGGAATCGCGGTGGGGATTGCCGCCGCCCGCTTCGAAAAGAAGAACAACTTCATGTTTGACATGGTCCAGGACGTCCTCGACATGGCCAACGTTACTGCGCGCGCGCGGCTAACCGGCGTTATCAATCTGGGTGGCGGGACTCCGAAAACCTTTGTACAGCAAACGGAAGTGTCGTCGTTCATCCTGAAGAATCACCATCAGGGTCACAAGTACGCCATTCAAATTAGTACCGATGCACCGCATCCGGGCGGTCGATCCAATGCGGTCGCGTTTGACGAGGGATTGGTTTACGGCAAACTGGCCCG
>DATKIS010000821.1:0-5266 GCA_035543975.1 Pyrinomonadaceae bacterium | reverse complement strand
ATACGGCCTCGGTAATCTTGCGAATCGCGCGCAAAGGATGATCCTTCGGCACTCGTTGCTCTGGCGACAAGTAACTGAACATTCCCGCTTGCTGAAGATCGTCTCCGCGCATTCGTTTCTGTTCTCCTGGTTGCGAGGTTGTAATACTCGCTACTATTACGTTGGACCCTGTCGCAAGGTTACTTTTTCAGCAGCCTGCTAGGCGTAGTGCTCTATGAAATGCTCACTCGCCAAAAGCCCTTCGCCGGCGCCACTCGCATTGACACGATGGTTGGGATTCTCGAGCGCGAGCCTCGCCCACTTTGCGAAGGTGGTGAGTATTCGCCGGCAGAGTTGGCCCCGTCGCAGCGCATTGTGGATCGGGCACTCTGCAAGCGACGAGAAGACAGGTATCAAACGACCAACGAAATGCTGACGGACCTGAAGCAGGGCCGACTGGAAACCGTCCAGAGTCTCTCTCTAGCGGATTCGTCGGCTCACGCGAGGCAGGCGGTTTCTGGTGAGTTAGTTAAACCTTCCTCAGCGCGTCATCTCTGGACAACTGTGAGCGTCGCAGTTCTGTTAGGGGTGCTAATCGCTGGAGGCCTGGCTTACCGGCGCTGGGTCAGGAATCCGCAGGTGGATCCTCCTGGGAAAGCTAGCGTCACACCAAGCAAACCCTATTCGGCGATGAGTGAGGCAGAGCAGTTGGCATTCGTTGACGTCCAGGCCAACCACGTTTCGACTTTGATGGGAGACCGTCCGGTAAAACTTAACGATGACGCTTTGCGCGCGATCAAGCGTCACGTTGATCACCTTGTTGTCATTTACGGATCTGGAAAACCTGACAGGGAGAGATTGAGCGATCTCTTTGCCCGGGCAACGCCATACGTCCCACTAATCGCGCGTTCGTTCAGGGCCCACAAGGTTCCCGTGATCATTGGCATCTATCTGCCGATGATCGAGTCGGCGTATCGTAATTGTTATGAGAATAGTATTGGCGCGAAGGGCCTCTACCAGTTCGTTCCAGCTACCGCCAGAGTCTACGGCGTTGCGCCCGAAGATATGTGCGATGTGGAAAAGATGACGCCGGCTGCCGCCCAATATATTGCAGACCACATGGCTGAACTGGGCGACGATGCGGAAAGCATGACTCTGGTGCTGCTTAGCTACAACACCGGGGCGGAGTGGGTGCGAGGGACGCTGCGTGAACTGCGAGAGACGGACCACTACCAGAGAAACTTTTGGACACTCCTGGCTAATCGTGAAAAGTTGAGGGAGAGCTTCCAAAACGAAAGTGCGGGTTACGTGCCGAGATTCTTCGCGGCCGCGATTATTGGCGAGAACCCGCAGGCATTTGGCGTGTCGATGCCGCCGCTGTCCACCTTGGCTGGAGCGGGGGAGAAGCAGTGAGCAGTGAGCGGTGAGCAGGAAGAAAAGAAAATAGGACCTATATGTCCTATAGGCCCTATCTTCTTACTGCCCACTGCCCACTGCCCACTGCCCACTGCCCACTGCCCACTGCCCACTGCCTCAGTGCTTCACGAAGAAGCTCTCCGGTTCAGGCTCTGGAGCCGGCGTAATCGGCATTTGACTCGGGCTCATGCCGATCGCCTGCTGAGCGGAGAGTATCCCCGAAAGACGCATCTTAAACTCATCTGGGTTGCTGGCATTGTGCAGCGCTTCTTCGATTGAGATGAGTCCGGATTGAACGAGATGAAACAGCGACTGATCGAAAGTCTGCATTCCATACTGAGATGCGCCCGAAGCAATGGCTTCTCTTATCAAGTAGGTCTTTTCCTCGTTGATAATGCAATCCCGAATCAATGCCGTCGAGACCATCACCTCAACCGCCGGAACGCGACCCGCGCCCTTTGCTGCTCGCACCAGTCTCATCGAGACAACGGCCTTGAGAATACCGGCCAGCTGAATTCGCACCGACTTCTGCTGGTGTGACGGAAAACTGGAAACGATGCGCATGATCGTCTCAGTGGCATCGAGCGTATGCAGCGTCGAAAGCACCAGGTGACCAGTCTCGGCGGCGGTTAGTGCAGTTTCGATGGTTTCATAGTCCCGCATTTCACCTACCAGTATCACGTCCGGATCCTGGCGCAAGGCCCCTCGCAGGGCCTCAGCAAAAGACCTGGTGTCCACGTCAACTTCGCGTTGGGTGACAAACGACATCTTGTCCCGATGCAGGAACTCGATGGGATCCTCAATAGTTACTATGTGTCCGCTGCGTCGAGCGTTTATCTGATCGATCATGGCTGCCAGCGTCGTCGACTTACCCGATCCGGTCGAACCGGTGACGAGAATCAGTCCGCGGCGCTCCTCGGCGATGCGGTCAATCACCGGCGGCAATCCCAACTCCACGGAGCTTTTGGTTTGGTCCGGGATAACGCGTAAGACCAGGCTTACGGTGCCCCGTTGCTGAAAGATATTGGCGCGAAATCGACCCAGACCTTTGACTCCGTATCCGATGTCTACCTCGGACGCCTCCTTGAAGCGTTGCTTTTGGCGGTTTGACATCATCGCAAAGGCCATGTCGAGGCTATCTTCTGGTTTTAGTCTGGGAGCATCGCCGATCGGACGGAGTTCACCGCCGATGCGCATCACAGGGAAGGCGCCGACTTTCAAGTGTAAATCGGAGGCGCTATGACTTGCGGCAATTCGCAAAAGATCATCAATTTTTAGGGACATAACAGAGAAGGGCCTTTCGAGATTTCAGTGAACTGCGGGAGTCGACTGTTTTGGGCGAGAGGAAATCCTGGGACAAAACTGCGGGGCGCGTTACGTCAAAAAGGGTCAGTAACGCTGGTTTTGATAATAGCCTGTTGGGGTAGACGCGTCAACGGGGTGCGCTCGGAGGGCTCAGTCGGGGCCCAGAGAACAATTACACGAACTCAGACTAAAGTAGCGAGCAGGTTTCCCGGCTCGCTACTGGTAACGGTTCAAAACGCTTAGTTTGACCTAGTCGACCGAATTAGCGGCCGTTTGGTATTTCATCACCGGTTCCGCCTGTGAGCTGGCGGCGACGTTAACGTTTGATGTCTTTTCTGAGGCTTGACGATTTTCTGATTGACCCTGCGAGCCATTACTGTTCGGCTGAGGGCTTTTCGCGCCCTTCACGTAGGTAAGCCAATCGCCCGGAGCCTTTCGCTCGCCCTTGGTGATTTCAAAAAACGCCTGCTGGATCTTTTTGGTAATCTCACCACGACCCCCGGCGCCAACGGTAATGCGATCGACGGAGCGGATCGGGGTAATCTCCGCAGCTGTGCCGGAAAAGAAGGCTTCATCGGCGACGTAGAGGGCGGCGCGCTGAATGCTGCGTTCCCTAACTGTGATCCCCAACTCGTTGCATATTTGGATTACGCTATCGCGAGTGATGCCCGCTAAAATCGACGAAGAGAGTGGTGGGGTTAATACCGTTTCGCCGTTGATCACAAAAATATTCTCACCCGAACCTTCGGAAACGTAGCCGCGATCATCGAGGGCGATGCCTTCGGCAAAGCCGTTCAGCAATGCTTCCATTTTGATCAGCTGGGAGTTCATGTAGTTTGCACCGCTCTTGGCCATCGCCGGCATCGAGTTTGGCGTCAGACGGTTCCAGGTCGAAACGCAAACATCCACGCCCTTGTCGATAGCTTCGTCGCCGAGATACTTACCCCAATCCCAGGCGCCGATGTAACAAGCCAGCGGGTTGGGAAACGGATTGACTCCAAAAGCGGGTCGTTCTTCGTCGAGGCTGCGGAAGAGGATCGGCCGGATGTAGCACTGTTCCAGCCCACTGCGTTCAACCAGTTCCACCGAAGCATCGACCAACTGATCCATATTCCAGGAGTGGTCCATGCGATAAATCTTCGCCGAGTTCAGGAAGCGCTGCATGTGTTCCTTCAAACGGAAGATGGCCGGTCCGTCCTTGGTTGCATAGCAACGAATGCCCTCAAAAATACTCGAACCGTAGTGAAGAACATGAGACATCACGTGCACGCGCGCGTCGGTCCATTTGATGAATTTGCCATCATGCCAAACGACGTCGCAAATACGCGGAGTGGCCACATCTTTCGCTTTGCCATCTTTTGAGAACATACTATTGCTACTCCTTCAGGAAACCAGATTGGGAAACAGGTGGAGAGGGTTAACCTTTCAAGTTGTGTGCAGAAACGGCGCTTGCAAACCAACAGTTCGAGGGATTTTGTCCCTTAAAACGCGCTCGTTTTTCGTTATCAGTACAGGGCACGATACAGTAAATTTGCTTGGCTTGGCAAGGTAGGGTAACGACACCGAGGCGCGTGGTTCAGTGGGGGGCATCCGGCGAATTGTCGAGCCAGATTTGGCACTGTTCACAGATACCGTTTTCATTTAAAGCTAATTCGTCAAATACCTGACGAAGGGTGGCGTACGCGCGATATTTCGGTGGAATAGGTCGGCATCCCTGGTTGTGACAAGCAACACATTCGTTAATCCATTTGCGCAAATAGCCGCTGTGTCTCAAGAGTTCTTCCGGGTCCTTCATGGTTCTTCAAGATTACCTAATAAGTGGCCAGTCTTCTCAATGGCATTGCGCAAAGAGTCACTCTCCGTTTCAAACGGAACGCTGGAACGCGAGGCTTGGTTCGTGGTGTTTGGTGTAATTTCGTGGATCGTGGGCTTAGGATTCGAAGTCATACGATCCACGAAATTACACCAAAGGTCACGAATAAGATTCTTTGTGCAAAGTACGCCGCAACAGACTGACTGGCTCGCTTGATTCGGTAGGTTGGCCAACGTACCATCAAATGATTCTGAGATTGGCAAAGAGTACTTCGTCGGCGCGCTTTCCGTTGAGTCATTACTATTGGACGCGGCGCCTGATTTTGCTGTTTCCCATTCTGCTTTCACTACTTACGATTAACTGCCGCATGACCGAAAAAACTGAAAAGCCACCGCTGCCGTCACAACCTGACACCACCCCCGCTGACACCAGCGACATCCATCGCCGCGCAATAGCGATTGATATGCACGCCGATACCACGCAACGTCTGCTTGATGAAAACGTGGACCTGCAACAGCGATTGACTGATGGTCATTTTGATTCCGTGCGCGCTAAAGAAGGCGGACTCGACGCCCAGTTCTTTTCGATCTGGGTTGAACCCCAGCTCTTTGGTGGCGGCGGACGAACCGCGATGAAACGCGCAGACGACCAAATCGCCGCCGTTCGCAAGCTTACGGAGAGCTACCCAGATACATGGGGTTTTGCCACGTCCGCGGGCGATGTTCGTCGCATAGTTGCCGAAGGCAAGCTGGC
>DATKIS010000820.1:0-2735 GCA_035543975.1 Pyrinomonadaceae bacterium | reverse complement strand
CCTCTTTATTCACGTGACCCTGGTGCCCTTCATTGCGGCTGCCGGAGAGCTCAAAACCAAGCCCACCCAACATTCCGTTCGTGATCTACGCGAGATTGGTATTGCTCCTGACATTTTGCTTTGCCGTTCCGAACGACCTTTGTCTTACGACCTGCGTTCAAAAATCGCGCTGTTCTGCAATGTCAAGGAATCCGCAGTTATCAGCGCCCAGGACGTAGATACGATTTACGAAGTGCCGTTGGCTTTTCACGAACAGGGGCTGGATGAATTGATTGTGACGCAGCTTGGTTTTGGGGCCCGTGCATCCCAGTCAGATCTGGCGGAGTGGCGCGATCTGGTGGGAACAGTCCGCGAACCGTCAGGCGGTGAAGCGTCAATCGCGATCGTCGGCAAGTATGTGGAGTTGGAAGATTCTTATAAATCATTGCGTGAGGCACTCACTCACGGAGGTGTCGCCAACAAGGTGCGCGTGAGTGTGAAGTGGATTGAATCAGAAGACCTGATGGACGACGACTATGAATCCAGGCTGCGCGACTTTGATGCCATCCTGGTACCGGGCGGTTTTGGTAAACGCGGAATCGCGGGAATGATTCGGGCCATCACTTACGCCCGCAAGAGTGGCACGCCTTACTTCGGCATCTGCCTCGGGATGCAGACAGCTTGTATTGAATATGCGCGAAATGTTTGCGGCTTGAAAGACGCTGACTCGACCGAGTTTGACATTGAGAGTCCGTATCCGGTGATTTTCAAGTTGCGCGATCTGGTCGACGTGGAAGAATTGGGTGGAACTATGCGGCTAGGCGCGTGGCCCTGCAATCTGGCGCCAGGTTCGCTCGCCATAGAGACCTACGGTGCGGAAGAAGTTAGCGAGCGCCACCGGCATCGTTTTGAGTTTAATCCGGAGTTTCGGGAGACTCTGGAGCGAGCGGGCCTCGTTTTTAGCGGCGTCTCTCCGGATGGTAAGTTTGTCGAAATCATTGAACTTCCGCGGGACGAGCACCCCTGGTTTCTCGGCTGCCAGTTTCACCCGGAGTACAAATCGAAACCTCTGAGTGCGCATCCCCTATTTACGTCGTTTGTTCGGGCGGCCCATGAAAACCGGTTGCAAAACGAAACTTCGATGGACAAGAACGGTGAGACGGAAGTTCTCATTCCGGAGCGCGCCAGCGTGGTCAGCGCTGACTGAAAGGCCCTAATGAAAGGTTACCGAGATTTTTCATATCTCATTTGACCCTTCTCATTGGTCATCGCCCAGGTCATCGCCAAACAAGTTGGTAGCGAACGATGACAAATGAGAACTGCCAAATGAAATATGGAAAATCTCCTGAACTTTTCCTGGCTGCGCCGCTCCTAAGCCCCGGTTCAATTCACCCTCGCTAACGCTCCCGCATCCGTTTAGGTAATAATGCTATTGTTCTCCCTCAAGCAAGCTTCGGGTTTCTTATGCTTCATTGCCCAACATGCGGAAGGCATTACACGTCGGACTTCGCAATTTGTCCGGAAGACCACACACCGCTGCAGGCAGACTCAACGGTAGCTGCAGCGCCGCCTGTTGACCCGTTGGTAGGACACACGCTCGACGACAAGTATCGACTCGAAGATCGCCTGGGTGTCGGCGGCATGGGGACGGTATATCGCGCTCGCCACCTGCTCATCGATCGTCCCGTTGCCATCAAAGTTCTCAATCCCCGCTTTGTAGAAGACGAAGCTGCGCGCGCGCGGTTCAGGCGTGAAGCTAAGGCCTGTGGTCGTTTGCAGCATGTGAATGCCGTCACGGTCACTGACTTTGGCACTTCGCAAGACGGCTTTGTTTACCTGGTGATGGAGTTGCTGGAGGGCCGTACGCTCCGCGACGTGCTGGCCAAGGAGGCACCGCTGGATTCCGCCCGGTCCGTGGCGCTGATGCTGCAGATCTCTGCGGCGGTGGCGGCGGCACATGAAGCCGGAATAATTCACCGCGATCTGAAACCTGCCAACATCTTCATCGTGCAGCGCGCCGAAGTGCCTGCGGTGGTCAAGGTCCTGGATTTTGGGATCGCCAAACTGGCGGCTGATTCGCTCGACGACGATGAACCGCACACGCTGACGCAGGTTGGTGCGATGATTGGAACCCCGCGTTACATGTCTCCAGAACAATGCAATGGAGGCGAGCTCACGGCGGCATCGGATGTCTATAGCCTTGGAGTGATTCTTTATGAAATGCTGACCGGCACAGTTCCCTTCAGTGGGACTTCGCCGCTGGCAATTGCGATGAAACACACCGGCGAGGTTCCGCGAAATCCGACTGACTTCGTTGCAACCATTCCCCCGACACTTGAACAAGTGGTGCTTCACACGCTTGAAAAGCGGCCTGAGGATCGACCGGGGAATGCGGCTGAGTTTCGGACGGAACTACTGAGCACCGCTCAGCGGCTGGGACTCGAAAATGCCACCGTGGCGAGCGGGCCAAATCTCGAGGCGCTGCGAAGCGTAGGCACTGAATCACCATCCGGGCGGCTGGTAATCGACATATCTAGATTGCGCGAGAACCAGGGGCGCGCTGCGAATTCAGACCTTAGCGAAATGACCGTAGTTTCTCCTGCCAGGGCAGCGGTCCTTGCCGGCGCGGATGGGTCGGCCGTGCGGTCGCCCGAACATCATTCTTTTCCCAAAGTTTCTGTACCGCTGATTGGGTATAAGTCAAAAAAACAGCTCATCGTCATCGCGGCCATTGTCGCCGCTATGCTCCTGACAGG
>DATKIS010000819.1:0-9787 GCA_035543975.1 Pyrinomonadaceae bacterium | reverse complement strand
TTGACCGCTCAGCATTTCGGCAATATGCAAAGCAGCATAGAGATTTTGATAAGAGATACCAGATTGTGTGGTAGTGCCGTCTAGTTCGGGCATTTTAAATTCTCATTCGACAGGCGCGTTTGTCCGTTTCGAGGTGCCGATCTTAGACCCGCCGGGGGAAACGATGACGGTCGAGTAGGCATTGCCAGCCGGTGATTAGAAAGTCTGCGTCGCTGGCAAAAGCTGAACGCAATGAAAAGTTCGTCTTTAGGATCTATTGGAAAAGGCGCAGGCGCAACAGGTTAAACGCGAGCCCTGATTTCTTCGAGTAAGACTCGCCAGGTTCTACGAGGCTCGCCAGTTCTGTTGGATTGTAGGGACTTTGAATTTCGGACGCGCGAGGGCTTCGCGATATTCAGTTTCACTTACGGTGAAACAGATCAGCTTGGTGTTGGAACACAACCCTGTTGGGGTTGGACCTCTTCACCAATTCGATTCCCAGGGTAGCCGCGCAGCGCGGCAACCCTGGGCTGAAATTACGTAACCGCTTCGCGGTATAAATCCCTATCCTGACTTGATCGGAGCTTCCTAGAGTTATCGAACACTCTGAACGTCTTACCGCCAAGAGCCGGCTAGCGAATTGCGATCACAGCTTTATTGCTGACTGCGCCGTGCCAGATGATGCTGACCGTCAAGTCTCCGGTATTGGGAAGTCCATCCGGCAATCTGACATTCACCTGCGTCAACCAATTGAAGCCGGGAACTTTGCCGACCGACTCGACCGTCAGTGGATATGTTTGGTGCCCGGAGTCTTCTGCTCGAGCGGTCACAGCCGAAGCGTCTTCACCGGCCATCAACTCCAAACCCACCGCAAAAAGCACAATGCGCGTTCGTTGATCGAAGCTGAAATTGAGAGTATTTGGCAGGCTGAACGGGCCTGGCATGAACAAGACCGATTCCAGCGCGACTGCCCGATTCGTGTTCTCCTCAGTGAGCAGTGTAGGCGCGGCGGTGCTGTTCGGCGCAATCGTAAAGTTTGGCAGCGAGATGTTGAAGAAGATGTTACCGACGGCTTCGACTTTAATACGCGCCGTGGAAGTTGGTGTGTTCGGAACGCTAATCGTCACCGCACCGGTATTGGGTGTGCTGGATGCGAGGGTGTAGGGGAAACTGGCGCCTCCATCAATCGAGAGCAGCACACGCACGTTTGCACAACTAACCGGCGCGCTTGAAGTGTTGGCGACATTCCAGGTGACCGTTTGGCTTGAACCGGCGGTCCAGGTCGTCGCCGAACCTGGTTGCGTGACAGTAAACGGTCCGCTGTCAGCCCTGACGTTGACCCACATCGCGCCGGTATTCACGCCACCGCCGCCCGCATGATTGTCGCGCACCGTGACGCGAAAGTTCATGCTGCGAGTGGTAACTGGCAGCGACTCACCGAACGTTGAGGTACCGGACAAAATATCCGACAACTGCGGGAACGTTCGTGTCGGACTGGGCACCGGCGGGAACGAACGGAAGATCGGCCGATCGCCGTTGTCTGTGTGCGGCGGCCCCGCCGCTCCTAAGTCAAACTCTTCCCAGCTGTAAGTAAGCGCGTCCGCTTCGGTATCACTGGCAGTCGCGGTAAGCGCAAAAGGCGTGTTAGCGGGGATCGTATAGTCGGCGCCAGCGTTAACCTGCGGCGGATTATTTCCGGTAGGTGTCAGGACCGGGCAAGCACTGCCGGCACCAAACGTGGTGAAGTTGACGATCTGCTCAATGCTATAAGCGTGAAAGTAAGTGTCATTCGAAGAGAGCGCCTCGGTTCCACAAAGGGGATAATAGATTCCGTTGGGCAGGAGGCCGCCCCAGTTGGCCATGATGGTTGAGCCGCTTCCGGGTTCATACGCGGCCTGAGCAAAACGACTGGGACCGCAGTCTTCAAGAGTGCCATTAAACGTGTGCAGCGCTCCGAACATGTGACCCAACTCATGCGCGACAACATAGATGGCGGTGATGGTGGAGGGCTCTGTGGAACGGAATATCGAGACGCCCATCCCTTTCTTTCCGGTGACACACCCGCTCTGAGGCTGTCCGGCTCCCTGGAATATGAAACGGCCTGGCTGGAAAGCGTAGACGTGACCATCGAGGACCATACCGACGTCGTAGTTGGCCGAACCTATCTTCTGATCTAAGACCACCTGATTCTGAGTTATTAACGAAGTGGCACTGTCGCTGGTATATCCGTCGGTCGCTGAATTCGTAAAGATGATCGAGGTTTCGTTCGCAACCAACGTTAAATGGATCGCGAGGTCGCGCTCGTAAATTGCGTTAACTCCATTGATCGTCGTGGTCAGCGCGCTTAGTGCGCCGGCAACCGTCCCACCACCGTAGGTTTGGGTGTACTCAGCAGTCGCCGCAATTGCCAGCCGGTAAGTGCGTAGCGTCGAGCCGGTCGCGTTGGCCAGGTTTGGCTTCCCACCTCCCGACAACTGTTCGCTTTGCTTAAACTTCTCAGCGCCGAAGACAAGGCAACTGGATGAGCCCGCATCTTTCTGCGCATCACGCTGCTCATAACTAACATACTTGCCGGCTTGCCCGTGCGCGGCAGGCTCAATGATGACCGTGCCCCGAGTGGAAAGCACGATGGCATGAAAACCGGCGGGCGTCATGTCAAACCGCGTGGTGGCGGTCGGGTCGTCCAGACCCTTTCCCCGATAGGTTTTAATCGCTGGAAAGCGCGCGGCGAGCTCGGGTGCCATCACGGGCGATTCCTCAACACGAAACCTGGCAAATTTTCCATCCGGCATCGGCAAGGAAATTACTACTTCAGTCTGTAAGGCTCCTGTGGTGAACTCCATCGGAGCATGGCTAAGCACGTTCCTCTGTGCAATCTCATCCAGGCTTAGCGACCGGTACAACGCAGGCGCAACTCCCATCTCGGCCCTGCTTCGCTTGATAGCTCGCTTCTTCTCGTCACGCCATGGCTGATTTTCGAGCGGATTGGGTCTCGCAGGCGCATGACCAGAGAAGACCAAATGGGGAAGATTCAACTTTCTCACGGGGTTCCGACCGGCGGCACTGACGCGTAAGTCGTTATCGAAGAACAAGCTAAAGGCCACCACGGCACAGATAAGGCACAGAAGTATCACCAGCGGGCTCGAAAGTTTGAGGTGCGAGCACACCATGGACTTGACCGCCCGAGTCAGGCGACTTCTGTTTATTTCCTTCATATTTATTCCGCTGTTCTTCGGAGAGCTAGAGGGAAGAAAGGAAGAGGCGATTACTCTACTCGCCTTTCAGCGAAACTCCTAGCTGCTGTCCTCAAGACCCTGCGATGCCGCCTTCCTTGTTGCAGCTTCCATGGAGAGAGAGCTCGTCCTCTGAACCGGACGATTAGGGCAGGGCCGACACCCCGCACGATATCGCAAAGAGCGGAGCGGAGCGCAGACTGTTGAAAATTGGGTTCGACTTTGAGAGGAATCGTGTGGAGAGCAACTCGGCGTAAGACTTCCCGACGTACTGAAGGGCCTCGTTCCTTCATCCAAGGTCCGATGTAGATTCCAGCGAAGTGCGGAGAGTTCGTTTCGCAATGCGGAGGCCAGGAGTTCGACCCTCCTCTGCTCCACCACTAACTTCTCACCTTCAATAATTACCAATACAAGGTCTCAAGACCTGATTTTCCCAAGTGGCCAATATCTGCCAGAAAAAACAGCACATAATGGTAGAAAACCGGAAGCAAAGGTAATGAATAGCAAACAACTCAACAACCGAACCTGCAAGGAACCCGGTTAACGGAAGTGGCGGCAACCGCAGTTCGTGTGTGACCCACAATCCGGGTCGCGGCCCGGCCCTAAATTTCCCTAACGGATGCGCAACCTTGAATGGCAGAGTCTTCAAAAGTTGACTCGTTGTGTTTGCGCAGAGGTGCGCAGCTGGATTCCTACGCGATGAAAAAAAGTCTGACAGTCGGCGGGCGGCGTGATAAAATCCCGACCCATCAATACAAAACCACCTTCACTTTGCAGACCGGATTAGGGCCGGTCGGGTAGAAGTAACATTTTAGCGACCTCTCAATCTGATATGTCGGTAGGGTTGCCCTGTGCATTGGCCACGGCCAGATACTGACAAGTTGTTTTACTACGGCCAAGCCGCCAGCACTCGATTTCGGTTGGTTCCCGGAAGTTTGGCGCTGGTGATTTAACGGAGAAGCTATGGACGACGATTCACAAACCGGCCCGGGAAAACCGACTCGCCGGGCGTTTCTGCGAACGACCGGAAATACCGCCGCCGCGGTCATTGCGGCTTCGGTGCCAACGCCACTACACCACCCGCTCGGCGTGAGCGCTGCGTCCGGCGACGCTGCGGCGGGGCCGGCTATCGAAGGCACGGTGGCGATCACGCTGCGCATTAATGGCAAAGACCGCGCACTTCGCGTCGACCCGCGCACCACGCTGCTCGATTGTGTCCGGGAGACGATTGCGCTCACCGGCACGAAGAAGGGCTGTGACCACGGGCAGTGCGGCGCCTGCACGGTGCACGTGAATGGCCGGCGCGTGAACTCGTGTCTCAGTTTTGCCTTGATGCACGAGGGAGCTGAGATCACCACCATCGAGGGTCTGGGCACGCCCGACGCCTTGCACCCCATGCAAGCGGCCTTCGTGAGCTGCGACGGATACCAGTGTGGATACTGCACCTCGGGTCAGATCATGTCGGCCGTTGCCTTGCTCAAAGAACCCTGCGGTCCTGACGACGCCGCTGTAAAGGAACTGATGAGCGGCAACATCTGCCGCTGCGGAGCCTATGCCAACATCGTCGAAGCGATCCAACAAGTTCGCAAGAACACTTAGCCAACCGGAGCTCTCCTATGCATACTTTTGAATTCATTCGCCCGGCCGATCCCGCGGCGGCGGTCGCGCAAGCGGCGCGAGCGAAAACTGCGCAGCAAGGCGCGGACGTGCGGTTTGTTGCCGGTGGAACAACGCTGCTCGATTTGATGAAGCTCGACGTGGAAACGCCGGCGCAAGTGCTCGACATCAACCGTTTGCCGCTCGACAAAATCGAGGCAACTCCTGATGGCGGGCTAAGCATTGGCGCGACCGTTCGCAATGCCGATTTGGCCCACCATCCGAAGGTGGAAAAAGATTACGCCGTGCTGTCGCAGGCGATTCTCGCCGGAGCGTCGGCGCAGATTCGCAACATGGCGACGACTGCCGGTAACCTGCTCCAGCGAACGCGCTGCATGTACTTCCGCGACACCGCGATGCCGTGCAACAAACGCGAGCCCGGAACCGGTTGCCCGGCGATTGCGGGCGGTAACCGGATGCTGGCAATCCTTGGCACCAGCGAACAGTGCATCGCGACCAACCCCTCCGACATGTGCGTCGCGCTGGTGGCGCTGGAGGCGACGATCCACGTGCAGGGGCCCAGGGGCACCCGCGCGATTCCGATTGGCGAGTTTCATCTGCTGCCTGGCAACACTCCGCACCGCGAAACAGTGCTCGAACCGGGCGATCTCATCACTCACGTAGCGTTGCCTCCACGCCCGCCGGGCAGCAGGCAGTCGTATCTGAAGTTGCGCGACCGGGCGTCGTACGAATTCGCCCTGGCGTCTGCTGCCATCGTGATCAATATCGCGGGCGGCAAAGTGACTCGGGCGCGCATCGCGCTGGGTGGCGTGGGAACCAAGCCCTGGCGTTCCCCCGAGGCCGAGTCTGCTCTCGTCGGTAAGCCTGCCAACGCTGCTACTTATCGCCAGGCTGCCGAAGCCGCAATGC
Source organism: Pyrinomonadaceae bacterium (assembly GCA_035543975.1). Taxonomy (GTDB): domain Bacteria; phylum Acidobacteriota; class Blastocatellia; order Pyrinomonadales; family Pyrinomonadaceae; genus PSRF01. The sequence continues at coordinate 4,049 of DATKIS010000819.1, read as the reverse complement.
GCGATGCGAAACCGCAGAGCGAGAACAAATTTAAGATCGAACTGGCCAAGCGCTGCCTCGCGCACGCCCTGGAAATGACTGCCAATGGGGGGAGGTCCTAAGCATGTCGACAACACAAAAACACCTGAATGGTTCTCCGATTGGCCTCGACACGCCACGAGTGGATGGCCCGAGCAAGGTAAGCGGTCAGGCGCAGTACACCTCCGACTTCCACTTTCCCGGGCTGCTCTATGCCGTACCGGTCGCCGCCACAATTGCCAACGGCAGAATATTGAAGCTCGACACCGCGGCAGCCGAGAAGATGCCCGGCGTGCGCGCAATTTTTCATCGCGCGAACATCGGCAAGATTTTCCGTTCGACGGTCGGGCCCGGTTTCGCAGGCATCTGTGAAGAGCGACGCCCACCGTTCGAGGACGATGTCGTGCGCTACTACGGCCAATACATTGCGCTCGCCGTGGCCGATTCCTTCGAAACCGCGAAGGCCGCTGCCGATCGGGTGCGCGCCACGTACGCAACGGAGAAACCGAACGTCGAGAATCATCTGGTCGCGGACGACGATCCGGATATGGTTATCACCACGTTTGGTCCGCGCCACCGCACGGACAGCCAGCGCGGCGATGCCGACAAAGCGTTCGCGAGCGCGCCGGTAAAGCTCGACCAGACCTATGTCACGCCGGCTGAGACGCACAACCCCATCGAACTGCACGCGACTACCGCTATTTGGGAAGGCTCGACCCTGACGCTGTACGAGTCGTCGCAGGGAGTGGTCAACCTGCGGGGCATCCTGGCGCAGATGTTCGGGCTGCCGAAGGAGGATGTGCGCGTCATCACGAAGTTTGTTGGCTCGGGTTTTGGCGGCAAGCTGTTTCCGTGGACGCAGTGTCCGCTCGCCGCCGCCGCGGCGCGACAACTCGGCAAGCCGGTGAAGTTGGTGCTCAGCCGCAAGATGATGTTCCACAATGTGGGTCACCGGCCACGCACGCAACAGCGCCTGCGACTCGGCGCGTCACCGGACGGCAAACTCGTCTCGCTGCACCACGACTACCTCTATCAGCGTTCGCTGCTCGATGCCCATCACGAAGACTGTGGCGAGGCGACACCATTTCACTACAGCGTGCCCAACCTGCGCGTGACCTTTGGCCGTGCGAAAAGAAACATCGGCTCCGGGGCCGACATGCGCGGCCCGGGTGCCGTGCCCGGCCTCTACGCGACCGAGTCGGCTATGAATGAACTGGCCGCTCAACTCAAGATTGACCCGGTCAAACTTCGCGTCATGAATGAGCCGAAGATCAACGAGGCGCTGAAGCTTCCCTTCTCTTCCCGTCATTTGCTTGAGTGCTTCGAACTCGGCGGGCAGAAGTTTGGTTGGTCCAAACGCACGCCCGGCGTGGCCTCGATGAAGCGCGACGGCTTGACGCTAGGTTGGGGAATGGCCAGCGCCGCCTGGATCGCTGCCCGTTTTCCCGCCGCAGCCAGTGTGCAACTGCGGGACGACGGTACGGCCCGAGTCGCTTCGGCCACACAGGACATCGGCACCGGTACGTACACAATTCTCGCGCAGCTAACGTCCGATAGAACGGGGGTGCCGCTGGACAAAATCGAAGTCTCGCTCGGCGATACGTTGCTGCCGGAAGGTCCACTCTCGGGCGGCTCGATGGCGACTGGTTCGCTGGTCCCGGCCGTCTTTGCCGCGGCAGACAGTGCCATCGGATCGCTAATGATGATCGCCACTACGACACCCGGATCGCCGTTCGAGAATCGGAAGCCGGATGACCTGGCATTCGCAGGCGGACGGGTATTCGTGAAGGCTGACGGTCCGGCGAAAGGCGTTCCGTTTGGCGATCTGCTCAGGCGCGCCAACGTCCGGCTCGTCACGGGCGGCGGCGAGTCAGCCGGAACGTTTGGTAATCCGCAGCCGAAATTTTCGACGCACTCGTTTGGTTGTCACTTTGCCGAAGTCACCTGGCAGCCGGAGATCGCCCGGTTACGCGTTAGCCGCGTGGTGACTGTCATCGATGCGGGTCGGATCATCAATCCATTGGCCGGACGCAACCAGATCCAGGGCGCGGTGGTGATGGGCATCGGCATGGCGATGTTGGAACACACGTCCTACGATCCGCGGACGGGCGCCCCCATCAACAGTAATCTGGCAGACTACGTGGTGGCGGTGAACGCTGACTCGCCGCCGATCGAAGTGCATTTTCTCGACTATCCCGACAAAGAGATTAATGAAGTGGGCGCGCGCGGGATTGGGGAGATCGGCCTGGCCGGCATCGCCGCCGCCATCACGGATGCGGTGCACCACGCGACCGGGGTGCGCGTGCGGGAACTGCCGGTAAAAATCGAAGATTTGTTGATCTGAAAACCGCTGCGCATCGATCGCGGGATCAAGCGGGATCAATAAGCGTCGGCGTGTCGCTGATCGCCTGGGCAAACGCTGCCGGCGCTTCCCTGCGGCAGATTGTGTCCGGTGCCGCCGGTGATAAACCGGTGGGCATACTTGCCCGAGAATTTTTTGGCGTACGCACTGGCGTCCGCGCGCGGTGCGCCATTGGCATCGCCTCGAGCGTGATAGGGGGCACAGTGGTTACCGGACCTACTGCCAACCGCCTTTCGAGACCATCATACTTCCGCTCGCCTTCCGCCAGGCCCTCTCCTAGACAACCATGATTTGGCGTCGATGTTGCCACGAGTCGGTTCGTTTTTTCTGATTCATGTCGCGAGTACCTCACTGGATCTCGCGACTGCCTTCGTATTCCTGCGCGGCTGGTACGTCCCGACCTCAGACCGGAAGGCAATGGCGAGCCGGTTCCATCCGTTGATGGCGATGACGCCCATCGTCAGCTTGACTAACTCCTCCTCGCTGAACAGCGCGCGGGCGGCCTCGTACTCTTCGTCTGACGCATGAGTCTGCGATATGTTCGTGATGACCTCGGCCCATGCCAGCGCGGCCCGCTCGCGCTCGGAGTAGTAAGGCGCCTCGCGCCACGCGCTCAGGCCGTAGAGCCGCTGCTCAGTCTCACCCGCGGCGCGCGCGTCCTTCGTGTGCATGTCTATGCAAAAGGCACAGCCGTTTATCTGCGAGACGCGCGTCTTGACGAGTTCGAGCAGCGAGTGCTCCAGGCCCGACTCCTCCACATACTTCTCTAGTTTGTACATCGCCTGCACCGAGCCCGGTGCGGCCTTGCCGTAGTCCAAACGGGTCTGCATCTTTCACCTCACTTCCTGCTGTTGAATGAAACACCCGCGGCTTTGGTCTCGCCCGTGGTCCCTGTAACAGGCGGTTCCTTGCTCGCGGTCGACGTCTTCGGAGATCACTCGAAAAGCGTCATAGGGGAAGAACATGAAGATCATCTTCCATGTAACGGTCGGCGGCGGCAGATGCCTCCTCCGGACTGCGGCCGTTCTGGCGCGCGCTCAGGTATGGCGCGTACCAGTCCCACCATTGATGCTCGGGGTGCGTCTTCTCGAAGTGGTCGTGGTGCTCCCCCGTCTCATGGAGTAGCTCTGCGAGGGTTGCGGTGTCCATGGCTTTTGGTTGCGACGACTTCCACTCGCGTCCGGGAATCCGCGTCGTGACCTCCTGGAGCAGCCATTCGTTCCCGTCGGGATCCTTGAACGAGGCAAACGAGAAGTAGGAACGACCTTCCGGGTCGCGGCCGCTGACGCGCGGGTTCTCCCCGGTGTTGTTCATTGGGCCACGGGCGAAGTGGAACACCTCGCTCACCTTGACGCCGCGAGCGAGCAAGTCATTGCGGGCAGCTTCGATGTTGTCCACGGCGAGGAGCAGGTTGTGCGTCGAGCCAGCCGAGTCAGGATGGGCCGACGTGACTCCCTTGCCGAAGATGATCGAGGCTTCCGAGTTGTGCGGCGTCATCTGCACGCCGCGAAAGTCGCCGCCCGCGATGTCGATGTCGAGCCGCCAGCCGAGCTTCTCGTAGAACGCCTTTGTGCGGTCGACGTCGGCAACACTGAGCAGTACGACTTCCAGCTTCATGTCAATTTGTTCTTTTTCTAATTCGGTCATTGTGTGTGCTCCTTATCAAACT